>WQUH01000076.1 GCA_009782165.1 Pseudomonadota bacterium
GGAGGACGAACCGGCCCAGCGGATGGACGGTGCAGGGAAAGCTGGCGACAAAGAGCGGGTTGGCGCACAGTCCGCCGGAGAGAAACAGTTCTTCCGGCTCATGGGCGAAGCGGTGGGCATTGAGGGCGATGCCGCGCACGAACCGGGCCACCGCCTCAGCCTCGGAGACGCCCGCGATCACGGCGTCGAAGATGCGGCTCATGCCGAGCACGCCGCAGGTGACGGAAAAACCGGCTGCCGGCGCGGGGATGGCGGCATAGTCGAGCCGGTAATAGGTGGAGAGCAGCTCGATGGTAAACCCCATCGAGGCGCCGCATTCGGTATTCCAGCCCATGTCGGCCACCCGGCCGTTCTGAAAGCGGACGAACTTGATGTCGCGGCTGCCGCAATCGAGCAGCACGAAATCCGGCCGGCCGATCAACCGGAGACCGCCCCTGGCCAGGGCGGTCAGTTCGTTGATGCTGCGCGCGCTGCGATGGACGGCGTTGTGGCCGGTGGCCAGGTCGGCCCTGAACGAGCGGTCCAGGTCGCGGGTGGCGACAATGCGCGGCTCGCTGTCGCGGCGCAGATCCAGGATCTTGCAGTAGGAGGTTCCGAAATCGGCCAGGAGCATCAGTCGTTCATCCGTTGACCGGGCGTGATGCCGGACAGTTCGAGGAAGGCCTCGATTTTGGCGCGGGTGGAACTGCCGGCGGCCACGTCGCAGTCCACGGCAATGGCGCGGGGATGTTTGGACGCCAGGTGTTTGGCCAACACCGCCTTGGCGCAGAAGGACTGCGCGAAGAAAACAGTGGGAATGGCCGGATCGACGTGGTGTTCCAGCTCCAGGTCGGCGGGGGTCTTGTTTTCCATGCACCGCGTCCAGCCGAAGACATGGGTCGTATCGGGAAAAGGCGCGAGCAGGGAAAAATCCCTGGGCGGAACCCCCCAGAAGCCGCAGCTCGGGCGGCACGGTTCCATGGGCGGATGGGGGGCGAGCGATTGCACCCCTTTGACGATGCGGAGGAATTTCTCCATCAGGGGCAGTCCGCTGGTGCAGAGCGGATGCCCGAAGGCCCGGCTGTCCAGATTGCGGGTGCGGATGACCGGAATCGGCAGCAGGTCGGCGATCACCTCGGCCACATGGAGGGCGCAATCGCACTTGCCCGGACCAACGTCGATGTAGATGCAATCCAGCCCCAGGTGGAGGCAGTTGAGCACCACGGTGCGGAGGATGGCGCAGTAGGCGCGGGGGATATGGGCCGCGGTCTGGTCGATGGGGGCCCGCACCTGCGGCTCGTCGAGATCGACGATCGTATCGCCCGCCCCGGCGATGGCCCCGATCACCGCCAGGGGAGGCACGCCGACGATGCCGATGCGCCGAGGCATCAGATATCCTCGCGCAGCAAAAGGAACAGGCCCAGGCAACTGACCAGCAGATGCACCGAGACCGCCGCGGCCAGGGGCGGGATATAACCGGCCTTGGCCAGGGTTTGGAGGATGGTGTACAGACCCCAGCAGACAAAGGCCATGCCGCAGCTCGCCGGAATGGCCAGCGAAAGATCCCGCCCCCATTTGCGGTAGACCAGCAGCAGGAGCGGCAAGCCCAGCAGCAGCAGGGGCAGGCCCAGGAAGGTGTACGAAATCCGGCCGTAAAAGTCGGCCCAGGCCTTGCTGCGCTCCTGGTCGGAATGGCTGTGCCGGGTTTCCCGGTAGAGCGCGGTGAGCGAAAGCTCCATGGCGTGGTCGGGCGGGACAAAAAACGCATCGGGCTGTTCGGGAAAGGTGAAACGCCGCTCGGCAAAGACCTCGGTGGCGAACCGTTCGCCGCTGCCGGCCTCCTGCTCCTGGCCGTTGCGCAAGGTCCAGGTTCCCTGGTCCCAGACCGCGGTCTCCGCCGTGACCAGGCTGCGGACCTGATAGGCGGGATTCCAGGTGGTGTACGAAAAGCTGGTAAACACATTCTGCTGGCGATCGGGCCGGGCAAAGGAATAGAAGCCGTTTTCTCCCCGGTAGTAATACCGGCCGTTCCGGTAAATCCCCATGGTGGTTTTGCCCTTGACTTCGCGGTCCCAGATGGAGTTGGTGACGGCGACGGCGCCGGGAAGAATTGTTTGCGCCATGAGCAGAAACAGCATGACGCAGCCCAGGGCCGCGGCGACGATCGGCTGGACGATTTTGCGCAGCGGGATGCCGCCGGCCTTCAGGGCGATCAGCTCGTTGCTGTGGTTGAGCATGCCGAGGGTGACGACGCCGGCCAGCAGGATGCAGACCGGACTCATGATATCGACGATGAAGGGTATCTTGAAAAAAAAGAAGGTGGCGATCATCCCGAAGGATTTGCCTTTTTCGAGGAAATCGTCGATCCGTTCAAAGAAATCGACCAACAGGTAGATACTGATGAAAGTGGCCGTGATCAGGACGAAGTTGCGGATAAAATGGGTCAGGATGTAGCGGTGGAGCAGGATCATGCAACAGTCGTTGGTGGAGGATCGTCAATGGGGCGCGGGAGACGGCGCGGCGGCGCACCCGCAACCGGCCGCCCGCGGACCGGGGCCGTCCGTTCTGTAGTACTCCCTCGTCCCGTTTCCGTCAAGGGATACGCGGCGCGGGGACCAGCCACGGCCGGCTTCGCCTCCCGGCAAGATGGGGCTTGCGCTTCTTGCCGGCACTGTGTAAGTTCTATGCGTATATCCTCTGTCGTTTGTTCCCTGCGACACTGTACATTGAGGAAATTCTTCCCGAAGTTTCCACCTGTTCGATGAACTCCAGGAAAAGCCGCCTGCGGCAAGCGGGCAGTCGTCGGTCAGCGCGCCGTTCGGGCGCAGCGGATGCGACCGGACGGACTGTTTGCTGCGAGACCGCGGTCTTTTCCTCTTGATCCGTATTTATGCAGAAACGACTCGAAAAAATCGCGAGCAACAATATCACCAGAAGCCCCGGCAAGAATTCGGCGATCGCCCGGCTCAACGGACTCTGGGCCATCTTCGAGCGGACCGATACCGTGCTGATCGTCATCAACGCCGACCCCGACGCCATCGCCTCGGCCATGGCGCTCAAGCGGCTGCTCAGCTACCGGGTGCAGAGCGTCGCCATCGGCTATCCCAACGAGATCAGGCGACTGAACAACCTGACCATGGTGGAGCGGTTGAAAATTCCCATCGAGCGGCTCCATACCCTGTCGGTGAAGGACTATACCAAAAAGATCCTGCTCGATTCCCAACCCAACCACCTGGCCTGTTTCGAAAAACTGACCTTCAACGCGGTCATCGACCACCACCCGGTGACCACCGGCTGGGATGCGGCCTTCATCGATATCCGCCCGGAATATGGCGCTGTTTCCTCGATGATGGTGGAATATCTCCGCGCCGCCAACATCAAGCCCTCGGTCTCCCTGGCCACCGCCCTGTTTTACGGGATCAAGGTCGATACCCAGAATTTTCAGAAACAGAACATGCAGCAGGCCGACGGCATCTGCTTCCGCTACCTGTTCAACATCGCCAACCTCAACCTGGTGCGCAAGTTCGAGCTGACCGAGTTGCGCCGCTCCGAACTCCGCTACTTCCGCACCGCCCTCAACGACGTCAAGGCGAGCAATCGCCGGGCCTATGTCCATCTCGGCAAGGTCAGCACCCCTGACATTCTGGTGATCATCGCCGATTTCTTCAATCGCGTCGCCGGGTTCGACTGGGTGATCGTCTCCGGTATCCACGGAGAAAAACTGGTGGTGATTTTCCGTTGCGACGGCTACCGCAAAAACGCCGGCAAACTCGCCAAGACCACCTTCGGCCGTTTCGGCCCCGCGGGCGGCCACCGGGAAGCGGCGCGGGCCGAATCGCCGCTCAAGAATCTGCCCCTGCGGGAAAATCAGGAGTTCACCACCAAGACCCTGATCCGCCTGGTCACCCAGCACGTCAAATAAGCCGTCCGTCCCTGCCCTGCCCGCGTTGCCGATCGACCGCTTTTCTGCGGCGAAACGAGATTATGCTTGCGCCTCGTCCGAGGTTGGGCATATTATGGGGCCGTGCAACAGTTTTTATGATGCTGTACAACAGTTTTTTTGCCGGGCGCCGGCGGACCATGTCTTGCCGCGGCACAACGAGAGCCCTTCTTCTTCAGGACGGTGTTCTATGCAAAGACCCTCGACCTTGGCGATGATCCTGGCGGGCGGCCGTGTCGACGCGCTGGGGGTGTTGACCCATTATCGGCCGAAATCCACCGTTCCCTTCGGCGGCTTTTCCCGGGTCATCGACTTTCCCCTCTCCAACCTGCTCCATTCGGGCATCGAACGCATCGCCATCCTCAGCCAGTACCGCTCCTACTCCCTCATCAACCACATCGGCACCGGAGCGGCCTGGGACATGATCGGCCGGAATCGCGGCATCTCCATCCTGCCGCCGTTCAAAGATTACGACAACCCCCACTGGTACCGGGGATCGGCCGACGCGGTCTATCAGAATCTGGATTACATCCAGCACTACGGCCCGTCGGTGATCCTCATCCTGTCGGGCGACCATGTCTACCAGATGGATTATCGCCAGATGATCCGCTATCACCACGACTGCGATGCCGATCTGACCGCCGCCTTCATCGAGGTGGAGCCCAAGGCGGCCTCGCGGTTCGGCGTGGCGGAAATCGCCGACGACTCCGCCAGCGGCGGCCGCGTGCTCTCCTACGAGGAAAAGCCGGCCAACCCCAAGGGGCGCTGGGCGTCGCTCACGGTCTTCTGCTTCCGTCCCTCGGTGCTGCTGGAGGTGTTGAGAAAAAACCAGAGCGACACCTCCTATGAATTCGGCCGCGACATCATCCCCTTGATGATGCGCGACAAATACAAGGTGCATGGCTACAGGTTCCAGGGATACTGGGGCTACACCCAAACGATCGACGAATACTGGCGGACCTCGATGGATCTCCTGGGGCCGAACCCGAAAATCGATCTCGAGGCGTGGGGCATCCGCACCAACCTGGCGCATCGCAACATTGCCGACCGGCAGCCGGTCAAGATCGGCCCGCGGGGCTGTCTGGACAACTCCATGGCCTATAACGGCTGCGTCGTCGAGGGAACGGTGCGCAACTCCATCCTGTTTCCGGGGGTCCGGGTCTTGCCGGGGACGGAGATCAACGATTCCATCCTGTTTTTCGACAACGTCGTCCAGGAAGGGGTCCGGCTGTACCGGGTCGTCAGCGATGTCAACACGGTGTTCAGCCGCAATGTCCAGATCGGCGCGCCGCTGTGCGAGAAACCCAGCAAGGTGAGCGTGGTCGGCTGGAACAACATCGTGCCGGAAGGTCTGTGCATCGGCTGCGGCTGCCAGATTGCGCCGCGGATCGCTCCGGAAAAATGGCCCAAGGACAAGCTGGCCGACGGGGAGGAACTGCAATGAGAGAGAGCGGCGATGCCTTGGTGCTTCTGCTTGCCGGCGGCATAGGCAGCCGGCTGAATCTGCTGGTCGGGCACCGGGCCAAACCCGCGGTGCCGTTCGGCGGGATCTACCGGATCATCGACTTCAGTCTGTCCAACGTGATGAATTCCGGCCTGACCAGGGTCGGCGTGCTGACGCAGTACAAGCCGCTTTCCCTGATGGCCCATATCGGCGACGGCTCGGTCTGGGATTTCACCGGCCGGACCCGCGGCATCAAAATTCTGCCGCCCCGGACCGGCGAAAAGGATTCCGACTGGTACAAGGGCACGGCGGACGCCATCCGCCAGAACATCGATTTCATCCTGGCCAATCCGAGCGAACAGGTGGTGATCCTCTCCGGCGACCATATCTACCGGATGGACTTTGCCGCCATGCTCTCCTATCACCAGTATAAAAAAGCGGACATCACGATCGGCATGATGGTGGTGCCCAAAAGCGATATCCACCAGTTCGGCGCCGGCATCATCGACAGCGAGAACCGGATTGTCGATTGGGAGGAAAAACCCAAGGTGCCGAGGACCAATCTGGCCTCCATGGGGATTTACATCTTCGACACCAAATATCTGCTGCAGACGCTGGCGCAGGACCGCCACGAGGTGGATTTCGGCATGCACATCATCCCGCGGGCCATCCACGAAGACCGGGTGTATGCCTATCCTTTTTACGGCTACTGGCGGGATGTGGGGACCATTCAATCCTACTGGGAAACCAACATGGAGATTATCCGGGAAAATTCCGGCCTCGAACCGGAAGCCTGGGAGATCCGGCCCAATCCCCAATGGGCGGGGCGCTCCACGGACAGGCCGCCGGCCCGGTTCCAGCATGGCTGCGCCGTTGCCTCGTCGTTGATCGCATCGGGATGCGTGATCGAGGGAACCGTGACCAATTCGGTGCTGTCGCCCGGCGTGCGGGTGCAAAAAGGGGCGACGGTTTCCAATGCGGTTATCTTTGCCGATGGCGTGGTCGAGGAAAACGCGGTGGTCGATCTGGCGATTCTCGATAAAGGCGTGCGGGTCGGCGCGGGCGCGGTGGTCGGTCATGGCGACAATATGACCCTGGCCAACAGGGATTATCCCAAACACCTGTACACCGGCATCTCCCTGATCGGCCAGAAGGCGACCATTCCGGCCGGCGCGCAGATCGGCCGCAACTGCATTGTCCGCTTCGGTTTCGACGACGAGTCCTTTGGCGACCGGAATATCCTCCCGGATGGCCAGTCGGCCTGATCCTGACCACAGGAAGTGCTTGCGCGGTTGCGGTGAAATGAGGTAGTTTCAGCGCGCCGAAAACG
>WQUH01000077.1 GCA_009782165.1 Pseudomonadota bacterium
GGGCGGCAGTTCCCCATCGGGAGCGGCTGAGCCGCGCAGCCAAGGCGGCGGAGAAGCGGCGCGTACTGTCCGAGTGCGCAGCACGAGTTTACGCGCCGCCTGCCGCACGGTAAGCGGCGAAGGGACGGCGAAGCCGCCGCTCACGCGGGTGCCCGCCTCGACGGTGCCTTTCTTTTGGGCAAGCAAAAGAACGATCACACGCCCGGCAGGGCGGAAAAAACATCAGTGCAATCGGTGTCGCATTGGCAATGAATGGATTCTGCGACTCCGCCTGACGGCTCCGCGCAGAATGACTTTTCCTGTATGTGACGTTTGAATGTCTATAAAAATATGCGATTGAATTGGAAACGGAAAAACACCATCACGAAACCCCTCTGATCCGGTCGATCATGCCGGTGGTCGAGCAATCGCGCGTAAACGGGATCCGTACCACCTGGCCGCCGGCGGCTTTGACCTGCGCCGCGCCGACGATGTGCTTCTCGTGGTAGTCCGCGCCCTTGACCAGGACATCGGGCATGAGGGCCGTGATCAGCCGCAGCGGGGTGGGTTCGGCAAACAGCACCACGAAATCGACGCAGCCCAAAGCCGCCAGCACCCGCGCCCGGTCCATCTCGCTGTTCACCGGCCGCCCCGGCCCCTTCAGGCCGCGCACCGAATCGTCGGTGTTCAGCCCCACCACCAGGCAATCGGCGGTGCGGCGCGCCGCTTCCAGATAGCTGACATGGCCGGCATGGAGAATGTCGAAACAGCCGTTGGTAAAGGCGATGCGGCTGCCCTGGCGTTTGATGAGGGTCAGGGCGTCGCGCAACTCCTCGAACGAACGGATTTTATTCTGGTCGGCGGCGCGCCACGCCCGGTCGCCGGCCGGGTAGAAGCGCCGCCGCTGTTCGTCGACCAGACGGCTGTCGAGCGGGCAGCCAATCACCGTCGCTTCGACGCCGGCCGCTTGCAGCACGGCGCCGTCGGGCGCCACGATCATCGAGTGGCCCGCCATCTCCATCTCGCCGGTCCGGCCGCAGCCGTTGGCCGCCGCCACGAAGACCTGATTCTCGATGGCCCGCGCCCGCACCAGGGTCTGCCAATGGTCGAGCCGGCTCAGCGGCCATTCGGCCGACACCGCCAGCAGGCGGCTGCCGGCGAAGATCTGCCGACGGGCGACTTCGGGAAAGCGGAGGTCGTAGCAGACCAGTCCGGCCAGCGGACCGTGCGGAGTGTGGATCAAAGGGACGGCGTCGCCGCCCCGATAGTAGCGGTCTTCCTGCCAAAAGGTGAACAGGTGCTGTTTGTCCACCCGGCCGATCACCCCCTGCGGCCCGACCACGGTCTGGGTATTGGTCGGCAGGCTGCCGTCGGCGGGCGGGTCGGTCAGGGTGCCGGCCAGATAGACGCCGTGCCGGGCGGCGATCTGCTGCATGGCGGCCAGGATTTCCGGCGACCGTTGTCCCAGCTCCGTGGTCCGTTCATAGTCGAAGCCGGTGGCCCACATTTCGGGCAGCACCATCAGGGTGCCGGGAGCGGGGCCGAACCGGTCGATCAACCGTTTTGCCTCGCCGAGATTGTGCTCCACCGCCCCGAGAGCGATGGCAAACTGCACGCAGGCGACAGCCGGAAAAAACGGCGGGGTGGTCATCTGTTCATCTCCTCCAGGGCGGATTGCGCCAGACTGCCGACGGTCGTCATCTGAAACAGACCGTCACGGTACAGGGTCAGGGAAGCCGGATCGTCGGTCATGGTCCGCAAGGCCGGTTCGGCTGCGGCCAGCCGGAGATTGCCCGCCGCCAGGGCGGCCAGCCCGCGGACGGCGGCATCCTCGGCGCGCAGGTAGGGCGGGATGTCGTTCCCGGCCCCCTTATCGAGCAACAGGCCGGGGCGGCAGCCGCTCAGCCGGGCCACGCCCCAGAGCAGGCCCCGCTGCAACGCGGGATGCTCGATGTAGTTGCCGTCCTGCCAGATCTCCGGGCCATCCTCGCGCATATAGGAAATCAGCATGTGGACATACTCTTCGGCCAGGCCGGCATGGCGGCACATCGCCTCGGCCATGGATTCGGGAGCGCCCCAGCCGATGCCGCCGGACTCGTCGTTGAGGCTCCAGAGAAAACGGCGCATCACGACCCGCGCCGCCTCCAGGTCCGTCTCGGCCAGCCTGGCCACGGCATCGCCCATGCAACTGACCGCATGCCACCGCAGGTCATCCCGGCAGATGGCCGAAAACAGGGCATGGATCGCGTCCCTGGCCGGATAGCGGCGTATCAAAGCCAGCGTGGCCGCAAGATCCCGGCTCTGCCGCAGCAGCGCCAGCACCTCGTTCTTGATTTTCCGGCCGCTCAAGCCGAACCGGCCTATTTGGCCGCGGGCGGAGGCATGGTAAAGACCCGTTTGCCCAGTTCGGCATCCATCATGAACAGGCCCGAGGTGTCATTCTTGATCAGTTTGAGTTTTTCGACGATCTCGGCGGCGCTGGCCTCCTCTTCCACCTGCTCGGACACAAACCATTGGAGGAAGTTGTTGGTGGCGTGGTCTTTTTCGTTGATCGCCAAATCGACCAGGTCGTTGATCAAACCGGTGACATGCCCTTCATGCTTGAGGACCGCCTCGAAAACGGCCAGCGGCGATGTCCAGGCGGTTTCCGGCTTGGCGATGGCATCCAGGGTCACCTTGCCGCCGCGCTCGTTGACGAAATCGTAAAATCTCATGGCGTGCATCAGTTCTTCCTGCACCTGAACCCGCATCCAGGCGGCACATCCCTTGAGGCTGATTGATTGAAAATACGCCTCCATGGCCAGATAGAAATAAGAGGAATACATTTCCGCGTTGATATGGTCGTTGAGCGCCTTGAGGATTTTTTTCTTCAGCATGGTGGCCTCCTGTGACAGCCGGTTGGATGAATGACGAGCGATGTTCTCAATGAACACAGCTTGTCAGTATAAACAGACCCATGAGGTATTCCATACTTTTTTGGAAAAATATTGTTTTTTATCGACAAACCTGTTTCGTTATGGCCCTTGAACCAACGTCCAACATGGAGGTCAGCATGCAGGAAACCGTTTGTATCACCGGAGCGACCTCCGGTTTCGGCTGGGCCTGCGCCGAACGATTCGCCGCCGACGGCCGACGTCTCATCGTCATTGGCCGGCGGGCGGAGCGGCTTGCGGAGTTGCGCGCCCAGCTCGGCGCGGTCCCGATCCACGCGGTGGAGCTCGACGTCCGCGATCTGAGCGCGGTGGAAGCCATGGTCCGCGACCTGCCGGAGGGGTTTCGCGACATCGACGTTCTGGTCAACAACGCCGGTCTGGCGCTCGGCCTGGAAGGCGCCCACGAGGCCAGCCTCGCGGACTGGGAGAATATGATCGACACCAACATCAAGGGGCTGTGCTACCTCACCCGTTGTCTGCTGCCGGGCATGGTGGCCCGCAACCGGGGGCACATCATCAACATGGGTTCGGTCGCCGGCACCTATCCCTATCCGGGCGGCAACGTCTACGGCGCCACCAAGGCCTTTGTCAACCACTTCTCCCGCAACCTGCTGACCGACCTGGTCCACACCCGGATCCGGGTGACCAACATCGAGCCGGGGCTTGCGGAGAGCGAGTTTTCCCTGGTGCGCTTCCACGGCGACCAGCGCCGGGCCGACGCGGTCTATCAGGGCACCGAGCCGTTGCGGCCGGTGGATATCGCCGAGATTGTCCACTGGGTGACCACGGTGCCGCCGCATGTCAATATCTGCGCCGTCGAAGTCATGCCGGTCTGCCAGAGCTGCGGTCCCCTGGCCGTTCACCGGGAACCCTGAGGGAGGACATCCGCATGCGACGAGCGGTGATTACCGGCATGGGCATTGTCTCGCCCCTGGGAGATTCCATCGGCGAGGTGCTGGCCTCTTTGCGGGAGAGCCGTTCCGGCATCCGCCCCCACCCGCCGTACCGCGAGATCGGGCTTCGCTCCCAGATCGGCGCCTTCACTCAGGTCGACCTGAAGGAACAGATCGACAAGAAAAACCTGCGCTTCATGGGCAATGCCGCCGCCTATGCCTCCATCGCCCTGCAGCAGGCGATTGTCGATGCCGGGCTGACCGAGGACGAGGTCTCCCATCCCCGCACCGGCCTGATCATCGGTTCCGGCGGCACCTCGGCCACAAATGTGGTGGCCACCGCCGACACCATGCGGGAGAAGGGGCTGAAGCGGCTCTCGCCCTTCATGGTGCCGCGGACCATGAGCAGCACGGTTTCCGCCTGTCTGACCAGCGCCCATCGGATCAAGGGGTTGTGCTATTCGATCTCCTCGGCCTGCGCCACCGGCTCGCACTGCATCGGCGCGGCCATGGAGCAGATCCAGTTGGGCAAACAGGATGTGATCTTTGCCGGCGGCGCCGACGAGGAACACTGGACCCAGACCGCCATGTTCGATGCCATGGGCGCCCTGTCCACCCGGTTCAACGATGCGCCCCAACGGGCGTCCCGGCCCTACGACCGCGACCGCGACGGCTTTGTCGTCGCCAATGGGGCCGGGCTGGTGGTGGTGGAGGAATACGAGCGGGCGAAGAAACGGGGAGCGAACATCTACGCCGAGGTGGTGGGCTACGGCGCCACCGCCGACGGCGCGGACATGGTGCAGCCGTCGGGCGAGGGCGCGGCGCGGTGCATCCGCCTGGCCCTGGCGACTGTCGCCGGCCCCGTTGACTACATCAACGCCCACGGCACCTCCACCCCCATCGGCGACCTGGTGGAACTGCGGGCCATCCGCGAGGTCTTCGGCCCGGACAACCCGCCGATCAGCTCGACCAAGTCTCTCTCCGGCCACAGCCTGGGCGCGGCCGGGGTACACGAGGCCATCTACAGCCTGCTGATGCTGCGCCATGGTTTTATCTGCGGTTCAGCCAACATCGAGGCGATGGACCCGGAAGCGGAGGGCCGCCAGATCGTGACCGCCAACCGCGACGCCCACCTTGCTACGGTGATGAGCAACAGCTACGGCTTCGGCGGCACCAACGCCTGTCTGATTTTCACCAGGGTGTAAACGGCGGGAACAGACTGTAACGAGACAAAAGTTTTCGCTGACAGTATGAAAGGGCGGGGGCGCAGTTGTTGCCGGGGCGGATGCGGGCCGCGATGACTTACGCCGGCAGGTTGGCGAGAAAATCCGGCAGTCGTTCGAAGTGCCGGCCGACATCGAAGGGGCGGTGGGCGTCTGAGCCGGCGCGGAGGGGGATGCCGCGGCGCAGTGCCGACGCCACGATCCAGCTTGCCGGAAACGGGACGCCCCGGTGGTCGAAGCCGGAGGAGTTGATTTCGAGCGCCATATTTTTGGCCCGCAGACCGTCCAGCAGTTCCTCGATCTGCCGCATGTGGCCGTCGTTGAACCGGATGCCGGGGAGGTGGCGCAAGGCCGCGTCGAGGTGACAGAGGACATCGCCGTCCAGGGTTGCCACCGCTTCGATCAGGGAGTTGAAATAGGCGGTGATCACCGCATCGGCGCCAATGGCCGCAAAAAGATCCAGGCCGGGCTGCCGCCTGGTGAGCAGGTTGAGGTGGACGTCGCCGTGGCGGTGGAAATGGCACGACACGCCGACCCGCTCGAACGGGTAGCCAGCCAGCCGCTGCCGGATGGTTGCCGCGGCCTCGGGGTTGAACCCGGTCTCGGCGCCCAGCCGGATGTCGATCACCCCGTGGTAGCGCTGCTTCAGCCGTTCCCCTTCCCGGAAATACAGGGCAAAATCCTGGTCGCTCAGCCAACTGTTCGGCTGATAGCGGATGTCCGTCTCCAGGTGCTCCAGGAAGACGAGCCTGGTCAGGCCGCGCCGGATCGCCTGTTCGACATACTCTTCCATCTCGCCGACGGCATGGTTGCACAGCCGGGTATGGACATGGCCATCCTCGCGGATGTCGATCAGCGGCGTCATGGGTGGGGATATACGGAAGAAAACGGAGGCGGGTTCGGGCTCAGGCGTTGCCCTTGGGGAAGAAGTGCAGCACCCCGTCGATGTCGGAGGTATCGCAGATGTCTCCAAATCCCATGTCAAAATCGATGAAACCGTCCAGATCGTTCATCTCGACGGAAAAAGTCGGACCATTGGGCAGATGGTAGACCAAGGTGTTGACCTTGCTGAGGTCGACCTGGTTGGTAAACAGTTTTTTCATATACGGCTCTTGGCAACTGATAAAAAAATGCTCGTTGCTACTTAGCAGGGTTGCGGGGAAAAAGACATAAAATAACTACGCCGGACGCCCATTTTTTGCGCCATCGGAACAGCCCGCGCCCAAGGACCGGATGGCCGGAATCCCTTGCCCGCCGGCGTTTCCGCCTGCCCCTGGGGAGAAAAAGGCGCAATCCCGATAAGGTTTGACACCGGAAAAGGGCATGGTACAATAGCCAACTTTGCATCCGGCGCCGTCACGGGCGCGGAATCCGACCTTACCCGCACAGCAAGAGGCGCCCATGGCTATTGACGATTATGAATATGATGCGGCTGATTCTGATTTTATCAAGTCCACCGATAAAAATCCATCGAACATTCTGCCGGAGAAATTGACGCTCGCCTCGCATCTGCAGTTCAGATGCCACCCCGGAGTGAGCTGTTTCACGGCCTGCTGCCACAACATCAAGATCATTCTCACCCCCTACGATATCCT
>WQUH01000078.1 GCA_009782165.1 Pseudomonadota bacterium
CCCGGCGGCGCGGTCATCGACCTCTACGACGAGTTGTGTCGGAGCAGTATCCGCCACATTCTGGTCCGCCACGAACAGGGCGCGGTCCACGCGGCCGACGGCTTCGCCCGCGCCACCGGCAAGGTCGGCGTGGCGCTGCTCACCTCCGGCCCCGGCGCCACCAACGGCGTCACCGCCATCGCCACCGCCTACTGCGACTCGATTCCGCTGGTGGTGCTCACCGGCCAGGTGCCGCGCGCCCTCATCGGCAACGACGCCTTCCAGGAGGTGGACATCGTCGGCATCACCCGCCCCTGCACCAAACACAACTACCTGGTGTACGACCCCGAAGAGCTGATTCCGACCCTGCGCGAGGCCTTCCATCTCGCCGCTTCAGGCCGGCCCGGCCCGGTGCTGATCGATCTGCCCAAGGATATCATCAACTCGACCATCGCCTATCCGCCGAAAAAACCGATCAAGATGCAGACCTACCAGCCCCATGTCGATCCGCATCCCAACCAGGTGGAAAAGGCCTGCCGCGCCTGTCTCAAGGCCAAGCGGCCGGTGCTGTACGTCGGCGGCGGCGTGATCCTTTCCGGCGCCAACGAGGAACTGACTCATCTGGCCCGACGCCTCAACATTCCGGTGACCATGACCCTGATGGGCCTGGGCGGCTTTCCGGGCACCGATCCGTTGTCGCTCGGCATGCTCGGCATGCACGGCAGCTACGCCGCCAACATGTCGGTGGCCAAGAGCGACCTGCTGATCGCCGTGGGGGCGCGCTTCGACGACCGGGTGACCGGACGGCTCGACGCCTTTGCCCCTTCGGCCAAAATCATCCATATCGATATCGATCCCTCCTCGATCAGCAAGAACGTCGGCGTCGACATCCCCATCGTCGCCGATTGCAAGCTGGCCCTGCGGGCCATGAACGCCTGGCTCGACAAGGCCGGGGAAGCCGAGGCCGGGGAGATGGCGGAACACCGGGGAAGCTGGCTTACGCAGGTCAAGGAATGGGACGGCAAACACCCCCTGTCCTACGTGGAGAACGGCGACATCATCAAGCCCCAGTACGTGATCGAGACCCTACACCGACTGACCGGCGGCGACTGCATCATCACCACCGAGGTCGGCCAGAATCAGATGTGGGCGGCCCAATTCTACAAATTCAACCACCCCCGCCGCCTGCTGACCTCGGGCGGCCTCGGCACCATGGGCTACGGCCTGCCGGCGGCCATCGGCGCGCAGTTGGCCTTCCCCGAGGCCACGGTCATCGACGTGGCCGGCGACGGTTCGATCCAGATGAACATCCAGGAACTGGCCACGGCCAGACAGTGCGGCGCCAACGTCAAAATCGCCATCCTCAACAACAACTACCTCGGCATGGTGCGCCAGTGGCAGGAGCTGTTCTACAACCGCCACTACGCCTCCACCACCATGGAGGTCACCCCGGATTTCGTCGCCCTGGCCCACGCCTACGGCGCGGTCGGCCTGCGGGCCAAGACCAAGGCCGAGGTCGAGCCGGTCATCAGGGAGGCCCTGGCCGTCAAGAATCTGGTGATCATGGACTTTGCCATTGCCCGCGAAGAAGGCGTGTTCCCCATGGTGCCGGCGGGCAAGCCCACCACCGAGATGCTTCTGGTCTGAAGGCCCGGCACGCTTGCCTCCGGCTCAACCGAACAGTCACAACCGTCGAACAGGACACGAACCATGAAACACACCCTCTCTGTCTTACTGCGCAACCGGCCCGGCGCGCTGTCGCGCGTGACCGGCCTCTTCAGCGGCCGCTGCTTCAACATCGAAAGCCTGTGCGTGGCCGAAACCTACGATCCGCAAGTCTCCTGCCTGACCCTCGTCACCACGGGCGATGCGGCCATCATCGAACAGATCACCAAGCAGTTGCACAAGCTGATCGACGTCGTCAAGGTCACCGATGTCAGCGAGGGCGAGTTTGTCGAACGGGAGATGGCGCTCATCCGGGTCAAGGCCGAGGCGAACACCAGGGCGGAGGTGCTGCGGATCATCGACATCTTCCGCGGCAAGGTGGTGGATGTCAGCCCCAACTCCTATGCCCTGGAAATCACCGGTTCCGAATCCAAGATCAAGGCGGTGATCGACATTCTCCGGCCGCTCGGCATCAAGGAAATCATCCGTACCGGCACGATCGCCATGGCGCGCGCCGCCAAGAAATAACCGCCGCGCCCCTGTCCGCGCCGCGCAACCGGCCCATCCGCCGCATGCATCCGGAGCCGCCATGCAGAAAACCGAACTGCCCGTAGCCCGTGAAGGGTATCCCTTCATCCTCTTCTGCGCCCTTGCCACCCTGGCGCTGGCCGTGCTCGGCTGGGCGGTCCCGACGCTGGTCTGTCTGCTGCTCACCGGCTTTGTCCTGTATTTTTTCCGCGACCCGGCCCGGATATTGCCGGAACAGCCGGATGCCATCGTCTGTCCGGCCGACGGCAAGGTCATCGTGGTGGACGAAATCGACGACCGCCGGTTCCTGCATGCGCGGGTGCGGAAGATCTCCATCTTCATGAACGTGTTCAACGTCCACGTCAACCGCATCCCGTTGACCGGCACCGTGGAACATGTGGCGCTGTCGCCGGGAAAGTTCTACTCCGCCGACAAGGACAAGGCCGTGCTCCACAACGAATTCTGCGCCCTGACCCTGATCACCCCGAACCAGCACCGGTATGCCGTGGTGCAGATCGCCGGCCTGATTGCCCGCCGCATCGTCTGCCGGGCGGAGGCGGGCGACCGGGTGCTGTCCGGTGAACGGTTCGGCCTGATCCGTTTCGGCTCGCGGGTCGATCTCTACCTGCCGCTTGCGGCGCAGATCACGGTCAAGGTCGGCGACAAGGTCCGGGCCGGCGAAACCGTCCTCGGCTCGCTTGCGGCGGCGCCCGATGCGGATGCGAAAGGATCTATTGCCTAACCCGCCGATCCGCCGTATAAGTATACCATCGACCATTCGCCTTCCACGCGCCCCTGCGGATGCGGCCGCGCCTCCGCAGGGATATATTTGTATTAACCGCGCGCTGGAACCTTGCACCGTATTTTTCGCCCTGACGAACCGCCATGGAAAACACCGCTCCCGCCGCTCCGCCGCCCAACCGCCTGTACGTCGTGCCCTGCATGCTCACCATTTGCAGCCTGTTCAGCGGCTTCTACTCGATCGTCTCTTCCTTTAACGGCCATTTTTTCGCGGCCGCCGTGGCCATCCTGGTGGCCGCCGTCTTCGACGCCCTCGACGGCCGGGTGGCGCGGATGACCCGTTCCACCTCGACCTTCGGCATGGAGCTGGATTCCCTCTGCGACATGGTCGCCTTCGGCGTGGCCCCCGGCGTGCTCGCCTACCTCTGGGCCTTGCAGCCATACGGCCGCTACGGCTGGCTGGCGGCCTTCTGCTATGTGGCCGCCACCGCCCTGCGCCTGGCCCGCTTCAACTCCCAGACCACGGCCAGCCCGAGCCACGACTTCACCGGTCTGCCCTGCCCGGCCGCGGCCGGCATGATCGCCACCACGGTGATGTTCAGCACCTATGTCTTCAAGATCACTTCCAATGTCCAGCATGTCGCCCTGCTGCTGATGGTCTACCTGCTCTCCTACCTCATGATCTCCACCCATCGGTATCTGAGCTTCAAGCACCTGGACATCTCCAGGGAAAAACGGTTCCAGTTGTTCGTCGGCCTCATCCTGCTGCTCATCCTGCTGGCCAGCGAGCCGCCCATCACCCTGTTTGCCGCCACCGTCCTCTATATCCTTTCCGGCCCGTTTCTGGCCGTCAGGAAGCGGCTGCGCAAAAAACAACCGCAACCGGTCAAGCAGGAAAAACCGCTCGATTGACCAGCCGTTGACCCGGAGGGTTCTGTGCTGCGCATCACCGGCGGCAGCGCCCGAGGCCGCAGACTGGCCTCGCCCCGCTCCGGACAGATCCGCCCGACCTGCGACCGGGTGCGCGAGGCCCTGTTCAACATCATCGGCCAGCGCATTGCCGACAGCAGGGTGCTCGACCTCTTCGCCGGCACCGGCGCCATCGGCATCGAGGCCCTGAGCCGGGGGGCATCCTCGGTGCTGTTCGTCGATCGATCGCCCGAGGCCGGCCGCCTGATCGAGGCCAATCTCCGCGCCTGCATCATTCGTCCCCACGCCGCCTTTCTCACCCTCGACCTCGCGGCCGCGCCGCATCTGCACCCGCTGCGGGCCGACGTAGCCGCCTCCGGCCGTTTCGACACGGTGATCATGGATCCGCCGTACCAGAAAAATATGGCGCAACGGGTTCTGGCAATGGTAGAAGAGGCGGACATCCTGGCGGAAGACGGCCTGATTGTCGTGGAGGAGCACCGCAGCGTCGAGCTCCCCGAACAGGTCGCCTCTCTCGCCCTCATTGACCGCCGCCGTTATGGAGAAACCGGGTTGTGGTTCTTCGCGCCGCAACCGGCCACATGCCGCCCATGAAAAACAGCCATGCGCCAGCCCTTGCCGGGGGAGAAGACAAACCGCTCCGCATCGCCCTCTATCCGGGAACCTTTGACCCGATCACCAACGGGCATATCAACATCATCGAGCGGGGCCTGCACCTCTTCGACCGGATCGTCGTCGCCGTGGCCGTCAATGCGCAGAAGACGCCCCTGTTTTCGCTGGAAGAACGCCTGGTCATGATCCGCCGATGTTTTCCCGATTCCGACCGGGTCACGGTCGGGCACACCGATGGGCTGATCGTCGATTATGCCCTGCGCCACGGCGCGCGCACCATCATCCGCGGCCTCAGGGTGGTCTCCGATTTCGACTACGAATTCCAGATGGCGCTGATGAACAGGCGGCTGGCGCGCACGGTGGACACGGTCTTCCTCATGCCCGGTTTCCGCTGGATCTTCATCAGTTCGAGCGGCATCAAAAATGTGGCCCGATGCCAGGGCGATATTACCGGCCTGGTTCCCAAGCATGTGGAGAGGGCCTTGCGGGAAAAATTCGCCTGATGGAACCCCAGGTCCGCGGTGCAAACGCCGCCCCCGATCCCTCGTCCGGCCGGCGCGAGATCCTGGCCCGCTGGCTGCGATGGGCGGCAGCGGTAGGGGCGATTTGTCTCCTGTATCCGCTGTTTCGTTTCATCGGCTACCGGATTCCCCCCAAACCACGGCTGGTGACCGTGCCCGCGCCCCTGCCGGTGAGCGGCGTCCATGCCGCCCACGATTTTTTCCTCTTCGCCACCCCGGAAGGGACGACCGCCGTCTCCCGGATCTGCACCCATCTCGGCTGCCGCATCAACTATCAGGCGGACAAGCAGTACATCGAGTGCCCGTGCCATCACAGCCGCTTTACCACCGACGGCAGGCGGATCGCGGGACCGGCGGAAAAAGACCTGCCCCGGTACAAGGTTACGACCACGGAAGACAACGAGGGGCGGGTAACCGCCTATGTGGTGCACCTCTGATGCTGGGCCGGGCGGGCGGACAATTCGCCGCCGGGGCAGGGCAACGGCTCCTGGCGTACCAGTGGGGCGGGGCCACGCTGGTCAGCCTGGTGCTCTCGATCGTCTCCGGCATCGTGGTGGCCCTGCAGTACGACTACGCCACCCCGTTCTACTCGACCAGCGCCATCGAGCTGGTGACGCCGTACGGCTCCTTTTGGCGGGGGTTGCACTACTACACCAGCCAGGCCTTCTTTCTGCTGCTTCTCATCCATCTTGCCGCGATTCTGTGGAAAAACGAGGAGACGCTCCAGCGCGGTCCCTGGATTCGGCTCTGCGCCACCCTGCCCTGCGGCCTGCTGCTGCTGTTTACCGGCTATGTGCTCCGGGGCGATGCCACCGGAGAGGCGGCAGGGGCCATCGCCGAACACATCTGCCTGTCCGTGCCTCTGGTCGGCAGCCAACTGAACGATTTGTTGTTTGATCTCACCGGCAGCGGCCTGCGCAAGGTCTATGTCCAGCACCTCATCGGCCTGGTGGCCCTGGGCTTTGTCGCCGTCTGGCCCCATCTCCGCCGGTACTCCGCCCGGTGGCGCTCGCACCTGGCGCTGATTCTGGCCCTTATCCTCCTGGCCGTTGTCGTGCCCGCGCCGATGGAACCGAGCCGGTTCGGCCTGCTGTTCATCGCCGGCCCCTGGTTCTTTCTCGGCCTGCAGGAGCTGCTCCGCTCGCTGCCGCCCTTTGTCGCCGGGGTGCTGATCCCCGCGCTGCCGCTGGTCCTGCTCTTCTGGCTGCCCGTTGCCGCCCGGCCCCGCGCCTGGACGCTGCTGGCCATCGCCGGCTGGCTGCTGTTCTACGCCGTCTTCACCGCGATCTGCCTCCTGCGGATTTGATGCCGTAGGGGCGAGCATTGCTCGCCCGCAAAGCGGGGATTGCCTTGCAAGACCGCGCTCGGACATGGGACCGCAGGCGTCCCGCCTGCATGGTCATGAGCAGTATTTCCTGTCATCCCGATGAGCGCAGCGAAGAGGGATCTCCATGCTCCCAGCGATGCAGATTTCTCCCTGCGGTCGAAATGACAAAAAGGGAAAGGTCGAACTGACAAAAATTGCGCAGGCGTCCCGCCTGCACAAGGAACACGGGCGTCATTCTGCGCGGAGCCGTCAGGCGGAGTCGCAGAATCCACGCGGCGTCTGGATTCCGCGTCTCCGCTTCGCTTCGCGCG
>WQUH01000079.1 GCA_009782165.1 Pseudomonadota bacterium
GTGCTGCCTTTGAGTTTTTCCAGTCCGTGCGCCAGGGCCGGCAGCACCACCTCGAGGTTTTCTTCCGCTGCCCGGCGGCTGCCGGGCAGGTTGAGGATCAGGCAGCCGCCCCGGATACCGGCGATGCCGCGCGACCAGATCGCCCGCCCGGTCTTCCGCAGACTGGCTGCCCGCATGGCCTCGGCCACCCCCGGCACTTCGCGCTCGATCACCGCCCTGGTGGCCTCCGGGGTCCGGTCGCTCGGGGCCACGCCTGTCCCGCCGGTGGTGACGATCAGATCGAGCCCCAATGCATCCGCCCAGGTCTTCAGGGTCTGCTCGATCAGCTCCTGCCGGTCGGGCAGGAGCTGATACTCGACCACATCGAACCCTTCGCCCCGCAGCATCTCCCGGATGCGGGGGCCGCTGGTGTCCTCGCGCTCGCCGCGCGCCCCCTTGTCGCTCAGGGTCAGCACGCCGCAGCGGCAGGCGCAGGCAAGGCCGGCCATTATTCCTCGTCCTGCGCCTTGTATCCGGCGATGATCTTCTCGGCGATCTGGCCGGGCACTTCCTCGTAGTGGGAAAACTTGGTCAGAAAGGTGCCGCGGCCGCCGGTCATCGAGGTGAGATCAAGGGCGTAGAGCAGGATCTCGGACTGAGGCACATGGGCGTTGACCACCTCGTATTTGTCGGTCGAGTCCATGCCGAGCACCCGGCCGCGCCGGCTGTTGAGATCGCCCATGACATCGCCGACGAAATCCTTGGGCACCCGCACCTCCACCTCCATGATCGGTTCGAGCAGAATCGGGTTCGCCTGCACCACCCCTTTTTTGAAGGCCAGCGATCCCGCCACCTTGAACGCCATTTCCGAGGAATCGACCGTATGGTAGGAGCCATCGATCAGGCTGACCTTGAGATCGACAAAGGGATAGCCGGCGATGACGCCGCGGTCCATGGCCTCGAGAATGCCCTTCTCCACCGCCGGGCGGTACTGCTGGGGAATGACGCCGCCGACGATTTTGTCGAGAAACTGGAAATGCTCGCCGCGGGGCAGCGGCTCCATTTCAATGGTGCAGTCGCCGAACTGCCCCCGGCCGCCGGATTGTTTTTTGTGTCTGCCCTGGACCGTGACCTTGCCTTTCAGGGTCTCGCGATAGGGGATGCGCGGAGGACGCAGCTCCATTTCCACCCCGAATTTGCGTTTGATCTTCTCGCCGACCACTTCGAGATGCACCTGGCCGACCCCGGAAATGAGCGTCTCGTGGGTCTGCTGTTCGCGGGTGAGTTTCAAGGTCAGATCTTCGTCGAGCAAACGGGTGATGGAGGAAAAAAGTTTTTCCTCATCGCCCTTCTTGGCGCTGACCGCGTAGGCGATCACCGGCGGCAGGGGTTCGGCCATCGGGTAGACGGTCTGGTTGGCCTCGTCGCACAGCGTGTCGCCGGTGGTGGTCTCCTTGAGTTTGGCCACCGCCACCACCATGCCGGGCACGGCCTGCTCCACCGGCTTCTGCTCCTTGCCGGCCATGACGAAAAGCTGGCCGAACCGTTCAGATGCGCCCTTGGAGGCGTTGTAGAACGAGTCGCCCTTGAGGGTGCCGGAGAAGACCCGGAAAATGGTCAGACGTCCGGCAAACGGATCGGCCATGGTCTTGAAAACCAGGGCCGAGAACGGCGCATCGGCGGTTCCGGGCCGCTCGACCCCATCCTTGGTTTTGGGGTTGACGCCAACCCGGACCGGCCGCCGGTCGGGCGAGGGCAGGAAGTTGACGATGGCGTCGAGCACCACCGAGGAGCCCTTGTTGCCGAGCGAGGCGCAGGCGCAGACCGGGGCGATCTTGGCCTCCTCGATGGCCCTGGACAGGCCGGTTTTCAGATCCTCTTCGCTCAGGGCGCCGTCTTCGAGGAATTTTTCGATCAGCTCGTCGTCGGCTTCGGCCACGTTTTCCATCAACGACTCGCGCATCTCGGCCACCTCTTCGGCCATGTCCGCCGGAACCGGCGCCGACTCGACCTTGCCGTCGGCGAACAGCAGGGCCTTGTCGGCCATGATGTCGACCACGCCCTTGAACTGATCTTCGGCGCCGATGGGCAGATAGAGCACCACCGGATTGAGGCCGGTGGCCTTCTTGATGCCGTCGACCGTCTTCTGGAAATTCGCCCGTTCCCGATCCATCTTGGTGACGCAGATCAGGCAGGGCAACTTGTGTTCCTTGATCAGATCGACGAATTTTTCGGTCTGCGGCCGCACGCCCATGACCGCGCCGACGGTGAGGATGGCGCTGTCCGCCACCTGGGCGGCGAAGCGGGTTTCGTTGAAAAAGTTGTCGTCACCGGGGGTGTCGATGAGGTAGACGTCGTTTTTCTGCCAGGTCAGTTGGTTGAAGGCCGCGCCGATGGAGATCTTGCGTTTGATCTCCTCCGGTTCGAAATCCATGGAAGAGGAACCGTCATCCACCTTGCCCAGCCGCTTCAGGGAACCGGCGGTAAAGAGAAGGGCTTCGGCAAGCGAGGTTTTACCGCTGTTGCCATGGCCGAGAAAAACCACATTCCTGATGTGCTGTACGTCCTGCATGAAGTCCTCCAGTGAGTGCAACGGTTGTATCGATGTTCACGGTCAGTTTGATCGTTCCCGCCGCCTGCCGCGGGAACGGCATGTGAAGCCCGCAACGCAATGGTTCGTGAGGCTGACGCGGGTTTCCGCCGCCGGCTGACCGCGAGTTTGGCCCTGCCGCCCGAAAAGGCAGAAAAGCCCTCGCTCTTTCGCGGCAGGCATGGTAACCATCTGGTCCGCACCAACGAGCCCTTCGTTATATTCGTATTAAGATTGCAAAGTCAAGCGATAACCTGCTGAAACACTGAACGAGCGATGGCCGCCGAACCAGCAGCGCAACCTGCCCAATCCACCGGAAAAATCGCCCGCTCCGCCGGCGCGGTCGCCGTTGCCGTCATGTGCAGCCGGGTGCTCGGCCTCGTCCGGGAACAGGTCTTTGCCGGTCTGTTCGGCGCCGGTTTTACCTTCGACGCCTTTGTGGTCGCCTTCCGCATCCCCAACCTCCTGCGCGATCTCTTTGCCGAAGGGGCGCTCTCGGCCGCCTTTGTCACCGTGTTCACCGACTACAGCGCCAACCGGGGCGCCGAGGCCACCTGGCGGCTCGCCAGCAATGTCATGGTGTTTTTCGCCCTGCTGATCAGCGTCCTCACCCTGGCCGGCATCTACTGGGCCGAGCCGATCGTCAGCCTGCTGGCCCCGGATTTCGCGCTGATCCCCGGCAAGACCGAGCTGACCGTCCAGCTCTCCCGGATCATGATGCCCTTTTTGCTCTGCGTCTCGCTGGCAGCGGTGGTGATGGGCATCCTCAACACCAGGGGCCGGTTTTTCGTGCCGGCGATGTCCTCCACCTTTTTCAACATCGGCTCGATTGTCGGCGGCCTGTCCCTGGCCGTGCTCTTTCCCCGCTTCGGCCAGCCGGCCATTGCCGGCATGGCCTGGGGCACGCTCATCGGCGGCATCCTCCAACTCCTGATGCAGATGCCGACCCTGTTCAAGGTCGGCTTTCGCTTCCGGTTTTCCTGCAACCCGCTCGATCCGGGGCTGCGGCGCATCCTCCTGCTCATGCTGCCGGCCGTCATCGGCCTGTCGGCCACCCAGATCAACATCTTCGTCAACACCAACTTCGCCGCCTCCTGCGCCGAAGGTTCGGTCTCCTGGCTCAACTACGCCTTCCGCCTGGTCCAGTTGCCGATCGGCGTGTTCGGCGTGGCATTGTCGATCGCGGTGATGCCGATTCTGGCCCAGCAGGCGGCGCAAAAGGATCGTGCCAGTCTCAAACAGACCTTCACCTCCTCGCTGGTGCTGGTCTTCGCCCTGGCCGTTCCCGCCACCGCCGGTCTGATGCTGCTTGCCCGGCCGATCATCCGCCTGATCTTCGAACACGGCGTGTTCACCGCCGCCGACACCATCCAGACCGCCGATGCCCTCGCCTACTACGCCATCGGCCTCTTCGCCTATTCGGCGATCAAGGTGATGGTGCCGGTGTTCTACGCCATCAACAACACCCGGTATCCGGTGATCGGCAGCTTTCTCGGGGTGGCGGCCAACATCGGCATCATCCTCCTGGTGATCGACGGCCTCCAGCACCGGGGCATCGCACTCTCCACCTCCTGCGCCATGATCCTCAACTTTTTCTTTTTGGGTATCGTGCTCTATTGGAAGCTGGACGGCTATCCGCTGGGCTATCTGCTGCGGGGACTGAGCAAAATCGCGGCCGCCACCGGCCTGATGTGCGGCGGGATCTGGGGACTGGCGCACCTGCTCGCCCCCTGGCAGCAGGGAACGGTGCCGGCGCAGATCGGGGCACTGACCGTGCTGATCGGGGTGGCGGTGGCCATCTATGTTGCCGGACTGCAAGCCCTGCGGCTGCCGGAATTCACCCTGCTGACCGGCAAATTGGTTCAGCGTTTGCGCAAATCGTAGAGAAGGTGCAACTGGGCGAGCAGGCTGACCACCGCCGTATCGACATGGAGGATGCGGCTGCCCATGCTGAACCCGTGGAAACCGCGCGCAAGGAATTGGTCGAGTTCGTAGTCGGACCACCCGCCTTCGGGACCGACCGCGAGCAGCAGGCGCTGGCCGGGCTGACCGGACAGCGGCAGGCCGGCCATGACGCCTGCTGCCCCGGGGTGGGCAATCAGCCCCTGACCGGCGAGGGTGGGCACGACATCTTCGATGAAGGGTTTGAACTGGTGATGGAGGGCGACCTCGGGCAGCCAGGTGTCCATGGCCTGTTCCATGCCTTCCAGGAGCAGGGCGCGGATCTTGTCCGGGGCCAGGACCGGGCTGTGGAAAAAGGATTTCTCGACCCGGCGCGAGCGGATGAGATGAAAGCGCCGCACGCCCAGCACCGTGGCCTGCTTGAGGATGCGCTGGAGCATGATCGGCCGGGGCAGGGCCAGAATCAGTTCGACATGCAGGCCGCAGACCGCCTTTTGCGTAAGCTCCACCGCCAGCCGCACGGTTTCGCCTTCGATCGCCGTCACCCGGCCGCTGCCCAGCAGGCCGTCGATCACCCCCAACCGCACCGTATCGCCGGTCCGCACCTTGAGCACCCGCAGCAGATGTTCGGCCCGGCGGCCGGCGATGCGCGCCTCGCCCCGGTCCAGCTCGGCGGGATCGAGCAGCAGCAGATTCAAGCAAGACCTCTCACAGCCGCAGGATCTTTTCCTCAAACCGCAGGGTGGCGAAATAATCCTCGACCTGTTCGGCGCGGCGGATGAGCCGCACCGTGCCGTCCTGGCCCAACAGCAGTTCCTGGGGCCGGAGCTTGCCGTTGTAGTTGAAGCCCATGGCGAGGCCGTGGGCCCCGGAATCCTGGATGACGAGGAGGTCGCCGTCGGCGATGACCGGCAGCTCCCGCTGAATGGCGAACTTGTCGTTGTTCTCGCACAGCGAACCCACCACGTCCACCACTTCGGTCCCGGCGGCGGCATCCTTGCCCAGCACCTCGATATGGTGGTAGGCGTTGTAGAGGGCCGGCCGCATCAGGGCCGACATGCAGGCGTCGACGCCGATGTAGGTGCGGTAGATGTCCTTGCGGTTGATGGCCCTGGTCGCCAGAACCCCGTGCGGGCCGGTCATGTAGCGGCCGCTCTCCATCAGCAGGGCCGGGCAGGCGCCGTTGCGCTCCCTGAACCCGGCGAACAGGGCGGTGATCTCCTCGCCCATGGCCTGGATGTTCAGGGGCTCGACTCCCGGCAGGTAGGGAATGCCCAGGCCGCCGCCGATATTGATGAATTCGAACTCGATGCCCAGCGCCGCCTGGATGGTTTCCGCCAGGTCCAGCAGCATGGCCGCCGTCTGGACCATATACCTATAGTTGAGTTCATTGGAGGCCAGCATGGTGTGGAGGCCGAACCGCTTCGCCCCCCTGGCCTGGGCCTGCCGGTAGGCTTCGACGATCTGGTCGTGGCTGACCCCGTACTTGGCCTCCTCCGGCTTGCCGATGATGGCGTTGCCCTGGCGGCGCGCGCCGGGATTGTAGCGGAAGCAGATCAACTCCGGCATCTGCGGCACCTTGTCGATCAGGCTGATGTCGTCCAGGTTGAGGATGCAGCCGCCATCGGCCGCCGCTGCCTCGAAATCTGCCTGACTGGTGTTGTTGGAGGTGAACATGATCGCCTCGCCGCGCGCCCCCAGACTCCGGGCCAGCATCAGCTCGGGCGCCGAACTGCAATCGAAGCCGAAGCCCATGTCCTGCATCAGGGCCATGATCGCGGGATTGGGCAGGGCCTTGACCGCGTAGTATTCGCGAAACACCGGAATCCCGGCAAAGGCCGCCTTGAGCCGGCGGCCGGTCTCGCGGATGCCCGCCTCGTCGTACACATGGAAGGGGGTGCCGTAATGGGCCGCGATGGCCGGCAGGTGCGGGAAAAGACGTTCTTTGAAGGCTGGGGACATCGGCATGGGGTCTACCTCGTGTGATTCTGTGATTCAGATGCGGATGCTGGACATGGGTGTGTGTATAGCATACACTTCTCCCTGAAGCAACCGCCGGAGGCAGCGGCATTGCCGACAAGGCCAGGGCGGGAAGGAAA
>WQUH01000080.1 GCA_009782165.1 Pseudomonadota bacterium
CCTTTTGGCTGCGGACCGGCTGGGCGAAGATGGGGCCCTTGCCCTCGTGGAATGCGAGATTAAGCCCCATGGCCTCCATGGGAATCAGGATGTCGGAGAACAGGATGGCCGCGTCGAACCCGAAGATGTCGATGGGTTGCAGGGTGACTTCGGCCGCGAGTTCCGGGGTCTTGCACAGTTCGAGAAAGCTCGCCTTGTTGCGGATCTGCTGGTATTCGGGGAGATACCTGCCGGCCTGGCGCATGAACCAGACAGGGGTGTAGGCGGTGCGCTCGCCTCGGCAGGCTTGGAGAAAGGTTTCGTTCATGGTGCGGGTCTGTCGGTTGAGGTTAGCGGCATTCAGGGGTGTCCGGGGCCTTGCGGCTTGTCTTGCATCATCCGGGGCGGTGGGAACAGAACGGCTCGCCGGCCAGGTAGTCGCCGGTCACGGCATAGGCCCTGGCCCGGCAGCCGCCGCAGACCTGGAGGTACTCGCAGCGGCCGCAATGATCCTTGTATCCCGCAAAGTCGCGCATGTCGAGCAGAAGTCGCGAATGCTCCCATATCTCCCAGAACGACTGGGTGCGCAGGTTGCCTGCCGACAAGGGAAAATAGCTGCACGGCAGGACATTGCCGTCGACATCGATCAGACAGATCAACTGGCCGGCCAGACAGCCCTTGGAACCGCCGGTGGAAAATTTGAGGGTGCGCCGTTTGAACCGTTCGCCTTCGGCCTTGGCGCGCTGGAGCACGATGCGGTAGTATTGGGGGGCGCAGGTCGGGCGCACCAGGAGGTCGTGCTCTTCCTTTTCCATGTCGTAATGCCAGTTGAGGATGTCCTCGTACTCCTCGGCCGGGATCAGTTCCGCCATGATCTCCTCGCCCCGGCCCGTGGGCACGATCATGAACAGGTACCAGGCCGTGGCGCCCAGGCTTTTGACCAGTTGATAGATCTTCGGGGCCTCTGCCTTGTTGCGTTTGGTGAAGGAGGAGTTGACGAGAAACTCGATCCGGTGTTCGTTGAAGAGGCGGATGGCCTGCATCACCCCGGCAAACGCCCCGGCCTGGTTGCGGAAGTTGTCATGCACCTCGGCGGTGGCCCCGTCAAGGCTCAAGGAAACCATCCTGATGCCGGTCTCCTTGATGGCGCGGCAGACAGACTCGGTGACCAGGGAGCCGTTGGTGGCCAGGCACATGCGCATGCCCAGGCCGGCGCCGTAGGCCGCGATGTCGAAGACATCCGGGCGCAGCAAGGGTTCGCCCCCGGACAGCACCATGACCGGATTGGCCCGGCTGCGGATCTCGTCCAAGATCCGTTTGGCCTCGGTCAGGGGGAAATCGGGATGGCCCTCGATCTCGAGCTGGGACGAGGATCGGCAGTGGATGCAGTTGAGGTTGCACCGGCGGGTGATCTCCCAGGCAATCCATTTGGGGATACATTCCATGGCGATGTCCGGCACAAGCCGGCGGGCAAGAAAATGAAGGCGGGCCGTCAACTAACGCAATACAAAAGTTCCTGTCGCGGCAGGCGGCGGCTGGAGTACGATACGGCAGATGGGGCAGTATAGGCGTGATGCGGACCACGGTCAACAGCTTTGTCCGATTTCGCAGGGCAATGGCCCGGTTGATGCAGTTATTCGTGGTGAAAAAATGCGCGGGCGATATAATCCGTGGTATAATCTGACGATATAATCTGAAGGCATCGATCTGACGATCTTGTATCAGAGAAGGAGGTGGTGTATGCAAACGATCAAACGTATCCTGAGCCCGGTGGATTTTTCCGACAAAGCCGGCAAGATCATTCAGGCGGCGGCCTACATGGCCGGGACGTTCAAGGCGGAACTCCACCTGGTGTTTGTGGCCCAGACCTTCGAGGACTACAGCGGGTTTTTCGTGCCGCCCATCAACCTGCCCCATCTGGAGGAAGAACTGTTCGCCTCGGCCCAGCAGCAGATGGAAACCTATCTCGAGGAAAACAAGGCGCAGCTTGCCGAGGCCGGGGTATCGCAGGTGACCGGCAAGGTTCTGTCCGGCGACATTGCCGAAGAGATTTTACACTATGCGGTCAAGAAGCAGGTGCAGTTGATCGTCATGGGGACGCATGGCTACAAGGGGGTCGAGCGGATCATGTTCGGCAGCGTTGCCGAAAAGGTGGTGAAATCCGCCGGCTGTCCGGTCATGACGGTCAACCCGTACCGGGAGTGATATAGAAAAAAAAGCGGCTGGAATCGTTTTTCAGGGCGCGGACGCGAGCGGGATGCCCCGGTCGGGGCGGGGCGCAGGCGGCCGTTGGGCGGCGATAATGGTTTTGGGAGGTTGGAGACATGATGGCGGAACAACGGATGGCGGAACAACGGGCGGCGGAACAACGCAAACATCAGCGGGTAGCGGTCGATGGCATGAGCGTCGACCTGTCCGACGGGACAGGATTCTGTTCGGGAGTTGTCCAGGACATTTCCCAGAGCGGACTGTGTGTGGCCGACATGACCATGCGGTTTGGCAAGAACAGCGGCGTCTTTACCGTGGTGGCGGCCAATGGCCACCACCGGTTCAAACTCCGGGTCAAACCCGTCTGGGAGGAGAGCAACGGCTCGACCAAACGGATGGGCATGGAGATCCGGGAGCCGTCCTGGGCATGGCTGGAGTATGTGTGGTCGCTGGAACTCCAGAACACGACCTGTGAAAAGGTTGCGGCCAGCCTGTTCAGGGCGTCCTGAGCAACCCGACAACACAACCCGCGTCTTCTTCTCCGTTGCCCGCGCTGGCAACGGCGCCGGTGAAACTTTCCGCAAACAGGCGGGCCGGGGACACCTGGGGGAAAGAGAACAGATCGAGCACGGCCGGCTCTGTCGGCGGCGATGCCGCCAGCCCGGCCGCAACCCGTGACCATTCCGCAAGCCCCGTCTGCCACAGCAATTCGTCCTCAGCCGAGGGCCTCAGCCGCGAGCCATCGGCGGCGATTGCCGCCAACAGCCGGTCAAGGGCCGGACACTTTTGTCCGGGAGACTCGCCGGCGTCCGTTGCCTGGGCCGCCGTTCCGGGGATTGCCAGCGAGGCCAGCAGGCGGGCGCTTTGCCCCCATTTCCTTTCATACACTTCCTGCAACAAATCGATTGCCGCGCGGTGGCGGCAGACCAGCAGCCCCGGGGCCGGCAGGTTGTGGTGGAAACACAGCCGGGTCCAGGCCCTGAGCCGATGGCGAAGGATGGAGTCTGTTTCGGCGCTGTGGTCCTGGCCGGCAACAGGTACGACAAAAAAATTTTCTTCTTCGCGCAACTCGGCAAACAGGCTGTCCTGCCTCTGGGCAATGGCATCCAGGGCGCTGTGCAGTTCGGCCTGTTCGATGTCGTACGATTCCCCCAACTCGATCATCAACCGCGATTGCCAGAGCATCAGCATGGTTTGCTCCTGTTCCCGGATGTCGGCGCCGCGCAGCAGGCCGGACAGGATCGCGGCGGCAGACTCGGGATGGTCCCGACGACCGAGACCGGCCAGGGTGGTCATGCTCAACTGGCTGATGTAGGTCTCGCCGCGGCGGCGTATATCCCGCGCCAGGGCGAGAAACCGCTCCCGCTGGTCCCCGAGGGGCGCGGGCGTGAATGTGCGCAGCCGCCCCTGCTGCCGGCACCGTTCGGTGAACGCGGTCGCGGTTCTTTGCTCCGGCGGGGCGTTTTCAACGGCTTGCATGTAGACAACCTGCCCGAAAACCTGTACAAGGGGCAGCAGAAAACGCTCGGTGGGCAGGGTTTCCGGAAACACGCAGGCAATGCTGTTGTTCATGATATGAGTACGATACGGGAAAAGATCACCTTTATTCTGACGGCCCTGGCCTATCTCCTCTTTCATCTGCGCCTGGGCGCCGATGCCGCCGCCGTGGCGCGCGGCACGGTCTACCAGATGCTCCTCACCGCGCCCTATGCTCTGGGGTTCACCTATATTGTCGCCGTCGTGTTCCGGAGACTCACCGGCAAGGGATGGCTGCCCTGGGATCGGTTGTGCCGGATTTTTTTTACCGTCGGCATCCTGTTTGCCTTTTTTTTCGCGCTCTACGAATACGCCGGCCAGGGCAAGCCCCTGGAGGACCGCGCCTTGCAATCGGACTCTAGCGCAGCACGCTTTTTCGAGGATGTACTCCGGCGGGTGCGGTAGCATTGGGCATGAGCAGGCTGTCCTGGCCCAGAACGATGCCGGGGCTGGTCACGGCGTTGCATCCGGTCTGCGAGCCGTCGCCGATGATGGCGCCCAGTTTCGTCAGCCCGGTGTCGAGGGTGGTCTCGCCCTGCCGCAGTTGGATGTTTCCTGAAAGAAAGCGAAGGTTCGCGCACTTGGTGCCCGCGCCGAGGTTGACCCGGTTGCCGAGGATCGAATCGCCCAGGTAGGCGAAATGGCCGGCCTTGGCGTCGTTGAGGAAGATGCTGTGCTTGACCTCGGTGGCATGGCCCACCACGCAGCGCTTGCCGATCAGGCAGTTGCCGCGCAGATACGCCCCCTGGCGGATCTCGGACTGATCGCCGATGATGGCCGGGGATTTGATCATGGCGCCGGCTTCGATCAACACGCCCTTGCCGATCTTGACGTTTTTGCCCACGATGACCGCACCGGCCATGATCACCGAAGCGCCGTGGAGGAATTGGCCGTTCTCCCACACCGCGAGCTTGCCTTTGGTCGCATCGTCGTAGGTGATGATGCATTCGCGGGCGTTGCGCAGCCTGCCGTTGAACCAGATGTAGGGGCTGTCCAGCGGCACCCCGTCGGTGATGCAGAGATGCTGAAACGAAGGGGTTGTCTGGCTGGCGATATAGGCCGACAATCTTTGCAGGGGTGTCCAGACGTGAGGACAGTCGACGAAGAGTTCGCGGTCGGGGAAATCGGCAAGATCGAACAGTGACCCGATGGTCGGCATGGTCGGCTCCAGGCAAGCGGGTGGACGGGAAAAAGGTCGAGTGACAGCCTTTTCTATATTGGCGGCCCGGCAATTATTCAAGAAAAATCTTCTCCCTGGCTTCAGGCGGGGCCTCGCCTTGACTTCAGCGGGGGTTGTGTTTACTGTCGTGTGATTGATCAGCCAGACGCATCGGGCGGCAGGCGGTTTCAAGGAGGAACAAGGTGGAATTTGACGATTCATTGTCGACCAGCATGGGGGATTTCGGCGAACAATCTCAAGATCTTGAGATTCCCGAGTCCCTGCCCATGATGGCTGTCCGGGATGTGGTGGTCTTCAACTACATGATCATCCCGTTGTTTGTCGGCCGGCCCGGCTCGATCGAGGCGGTCAACGACGGGTTGACCACCAACAAGCTGTTGATGCTGGTGACCCAGAAGGATCCGACCAAAGACGATCCCGAGGAAAAGGATCTCTACCAGGTGGGCATGGTGTCGATGATCATGCGGACCCTCAAGCTGCCCGACGGCCGGCTCAAGGTTCTGGTCCAGGCCCTTGCCAAGGCGAAGATCCGGTCGTTTCAGCAGCGGAAACCGTTCTACCGGGTGGCGATCGATCTGATCGAGGAACCGGAGCCGAAAGAGATCACGGTCGAGACCGAGGCCCTGATGCGGACCGTGCGCGAGCACACCGAGAAGATCATGTCGCTGCGCGGTCTCCTCTCCTCCGACCTGATGATGATCATCAACAACATCGAGGAACCGGGACGGCTGGCCGATCTGGTTGGTTCCAACCTGCGGTTGAAGATATCGGAATCGCAGAAGATCCTTGAGACGGTCGACCCGTCGGCCCGGTTGCGCCTGGTGGCTGATCTGCTCCACAAGGAGTTGGAGGTCTCCACGGTGCAGGCCAAGATCCAGTCGGACGCCAAGGAGGAGATGTCGCGCAGCCAGCGGGAATACTTCCTGCGCGAGCAGATCCAGGCCTTGAAGCGGGAGTTGGGCGACGAGGACGGGTATTCCCAGGAAATCGACGAGTTGCGCAAGCAGTTGAAGAAGAAGAAGATGCCGAAGTATGCCAAGAAAGAGGCGCGCAAACAGCTCCGGCGGCTTGAAATGATGCACCCCGACGCCTCCGAGGCGACCATTGTCCGCACCTATCTCGACTGGTTCCTCGACCTGCCGTGGCGGAAATCCTCCACCGACATGCTGGATCTCAAGGCGGCGGCCGAGGTGCTCGACGAAGACCATCACGGCCTGGACCGGATCAAGGAACGCATCCTGGAATACCTGTCGGTGCGCAAGCTCAATGCCGACACCAAGGGGCCGATCATCTGCTTTGCCGGTCCTCCCGGCGTGGGCAAGACCTCGCTCGGTCAGGCCATCGCCAAGGCCATGGGGCGCAAGTTCTACCGGCTGTCCCTGGGCGGCATGCGCGACGAAGCCGAAATCCGCGGCCATCGCCGCACCTACATCGGCGCCCTGCCGGGCCGTATTCTCCAGGGGCTCAAAAGCGTGGGCACCAACAATCCGGTGTTCATGATGGACGAGGTCGACAAGATCGGCGACGATTACCGGGGCGATCCCTCGTCGGCGCTGCTGGAAGTGCTCGATCCGGAACAGAACAACACCTTTTCCGATCACTACATGAACCTGCCCTTCGATCTGTCCAAGGTCATGTTCATCACCACGGCCAACCG
>WQUH01000081.1 GCA_009782165.1 Pseudomonadota bacterium
CGGCCAAGAAAGATGTGTTCCTCCTTCTTGCCGTAGACCAGCGGGCCGAGATCCTCGCTCATGCCCCACTCGCAGACCATCTTGCGCGCCAGTTCGGTGGCCCGCTCGATGTCGTTGCCGGCCCCGGTGGTGATCTCGTTGAACACCAGTTGTTCCGCCACCCGGCCGCCAAAGAGAATGGCCATCGAGTTGAGCAGAAAGCCGCGGGCATGGGTGTATTTCTCGTCGATGGGCAGTTGCATGGTCAGGCCGAGGGCCCGGCCGCGCGGGATGATCGTCACCTTGTGGATCGGGTCGGTGCCGGGCAGCAGCCGCGCCACCAGGGCATGACCGGCCTCGTGGTAGGCGGTGATCTCCTTTTCCTTGGGGCTGATGATCATGGATTTGCGCTCCGCGCCCATCATCACCTTGTCCTTGGCCCGCTCCAGCATGGCGGCATCGACCTCTTCCTTGTTTTCCCGGGCCGCCATCAGGGCGGCCTCGTTGACCAGGTTTTCCAGATCCGCGCCCGAAAAACCGGGGGTGCCGCGGGCAATCACCGCCATGTCGACATCCGCGGCCAGCTTGGTCCGCTTGCCGTAGATATCGAGGATCATCTCGCGCCCTTTGACATCGGGCACCGGCACCACCACCTGACGGTCGAAGCGGCCGGGCCGGAGCAAGGCCGGGTCGAGGACATCGGGCCGGTTGGTGGCGGCAATGATGATCACGCCGTCGTTGCCCTCGAAGCCGTCCATCTCCACCAGCAGTTGGTTGAGGGTCTGTTCGCGCTCGTCGTGACCGCCGCCCAGGCCCGCGCCGCGATGCCGGCCGACCGCGTCGATCTCGTCGATGAAGATGATGCAGGGGGCATTCTTCTTGCCCTGGCTGAACAGATCGCGCACCCGCGAGGCCCCCACGCCGACAAACATCTCGACAAAGTCGGAGCCGGAAATGGTGAAGAACGGAACGCCGGCCTCGCCGGCGATGGCCCTGGCCAACAGCGTTTTGCCGGTGCCGGGCGAGCCCGCCAGGAGCACGCCCTTGGGGATGCGGCCCCCCAGCTTGGTGAACTTCTGCGGGTCGCGGAGAAAGTCGATGATCTCCTCCAGTTCCGCCTTGGCCTCGTCGATCCCGGCCACATCCTTGAAGGTGACGGTCACCTCGCCCTCGGCCTGCAACTTCGCCCTGGTCTTGCCAAAGGACAGGGCACCGCCCTTGCCGCCCATCTGCATCTGGCGCATGAAGAAAATCCACACCCCGATCAGGAGCAGCATCGGAAACCAGGAAATGAAAATCGTCATGTACCAGGGGGTTTCTTCCGGTTTCTTCACCTGGATGTCAACCGACGATTCCCGCAGCATGGGGATCAGGCCGGGATCGTCGGGGGCCACGGTCTTGAACGGCCGGCCGTCCTTGCCGACGCCGGTGATCTCCGAGCCCTGGATGCTGACCTTGTTGACCGTGCCGCCCTCGACATTGGACCAGAACTCGCTGTAGCTGTAGTTCACCGCGGCGTTCTGGCTTTGCGGCTTGATAAACAGTTGAAACAGCAGGATCATCGTCAGGACGATGAACAGCCACATACTGAGATTCTTGTGAAAGGTATTCAAACAAACATCTCCATTCGGTTGTCTATGGAAAACGCGAAGGCCCTTAAGGGGCGCATCGCCGTACCGTTCATTGGCAATCTCTTCTATATAGTACCGATCCTTGGTCAGTCAATGAACTTTGCGAACTCCTGAATGGTCTTGACCCCTAATTCCTTGTGCCGCATCGACTCCATGGCCCTGGTCATGGCCAGGCCGCCGGTGATGGTGGTGGTGTAGGGGATGTGGTAATCGAGCGCCGCCCGGCGGATGAAGTATGAATCCTCGGTGGTGCGGGTACCGGCGGAGGTGTTGAGGATCCACTGGATCCGGCCGTCCTGGATCTTGTCGAGGATATGGGGCCGTCCCTGGGAAATCTTGTTCACCTCGGAACAGGCGATGCCGTTTTCTTTCAGGCGCGCGGCCGTGCCGTGGGTGGCGACAATGGCATAGCCCAGCTCCGCGAGTTTTCTGGCCACCGGCACCACCGCATCCTTGTCGCCGTGACGGACGCTGACAAAGACCGTGCCGCCCTGCGGCAACTGGGAGTTCGACGCCATCTGCGACTTGGCCAGCGCCAGCCCCAGGTCGTCGTCGATGCCCATGACCTCGCCGGTGGACTTCATCTCCGGGCCCAACAGGGTATCGACGTTCTGGAACCGGTCAAAGGGGAAGACCGCCTCCTTGACCGCCCAGTGAGGCAGCACCTTTTCCGTGGTGAAGCCGAGTTCCGCCAAACTCATCCCCAGCATCACCTTGGTGGCGATCTTGGCCAGCGGCACACCCGAGGCCTTGGAGACGAACGGCACGGTGCGCGAGGCCCTGGGGTTGACTTCGAGCACATACAAGGTTTGCCCCTGGACCGCGAACTGGACATTCATCAGCCCGATCACCCCCAGTTCCTTGGCCATGGCCTTGGTGGCGGCGCCGATCTCGGCGACCATCGCGGCGGACAGGGTATGGGGCGGCAGGACGCAGGCCGAGTCGCCGGAATGGATGCCCGCCTCCTCGATATGCTCCATGATGCCGCCGATCACCGTCATGCTGCCGTCACAGACCGCATCGACATCGACCTCGATGGCATCTTTGAGAAACTGGTCCAGCAGCACCGGATGCTCGCTGCCGCTCATGCCGGGGATGGCCATGAAGCTGCGGATGCCCTGCTCGTTGTAGACGATGCGCATATCCCGCCCGCCCAGCACGTAGGAGGGACGCATCACCACCGGATAGCCGATCCGGGCGGCCACGGCCAGGGCCTCTTCCAGGACAAAGGCCGTGCCGTTGGCCGGCTGCCTGAGGCCGAGTTTCTGCAGCAACTGCTGAAAGCGCTTGCGGTCCTCGGCGCGGTCGATGGCGTCCGGCGGGGTGCCGATGATGGGCACGCCTTTCCTGTCCAGGGCCACCGCCAGGTTCAGCGGGGTCTGGCCGCCGAACTGGACGATGACCCCATCCGGCTTTTCCTGGTCGATGATGTTGAGCACATCCTCGCGGGTCAGCGGCTCGAAATACAGTTTGTCCGAGGTGTCGTAGTCGGTGGAGACCGTCTCTGGGTTCGAGTTGACCATGATCGACTCGATGCCGACCTCGCGCAGGGCAAAGGAGGCATGGACGCAGCAGTAGTCGAATTCGATGCCCTGGCCGATCCGGTTGGGGCCGCCGCCCAGGATCATGATTTTTTTATTGGCGCTCCGGATGGATTCGTTTTCCTGTTCGTAGGTGGAATAGTAGTAGGGCGTGTACGATTCGAACTCGCCGGCGCAGGTGTCGACCAGTTTGTAGACCGGTTCCAGGCCGAAGCCGATCCGCAGGTCGCGGATATCGTCTTCCGAGGTTCCGGTCAGGGTGGCCAGTTGGAAATCGGAGAAGCCGTACTGCTTGACCTCGTAGAGATAGTCCCGGTCAAGGCCGGCAAAGCCCCGGTTGCGGATCTCGGCGCCCTTGTCGACCAGTTGCTGGAAATTAGTGAGAAACCAGGGGTCGATGTGGCTCAGTTCATAGATGCGCTCGATGGCCATCCCCCGGCGCAGGGCCTCGAAGATATAGCTGACCCGCTTGGAGTTGGGCCGGTTGAGGCCCAGTTCGAGATCGTCCTGATGGAGCTCGGACATCTCGTCCTTGCCATCGAAACCAAAACCCATCCGCCCGACCTCGAGCGAGCGCATCCCCTTCTGGAAGGCCTCTTTGAAGGTCCGGCCGATGGCCATGGTTTCGCCCACCGACTTCATCGCCGTGGTGAGGATGTCCTCGGCCTCGGGGAATTTCTCGAAGGTCCAGCGGGGAATCTTGACCACGCAGTAGTCGATGGTGGGTTCAAAGGAGGCGTAGGTCTCGCGGGTGATGTCGTTTTTGATCTCATCTAAGGTGTAGCCCACCGCCAGCTTGGCGGCGATCTTGGCGATGGGGAAGCCGGTGGCCTTGGAGGCCAGCGCCGAGGAGCGCGACACCCTGGGATTCATCTCGATCACCATCAGCTCGCCGTCGGCCGGATTGACCGCGAACTGCACATTGGAGCCGCCGGTTTCCACCCCGATCTCCCGCATGATGGCGATGGCCGCATCGCGCATCTCCTGATATTCCCGATCGGTCAGGGTCTGGGCCGGGGCCACGGTGATGGAGTCGCCGGTGTGCACGCCCATGGCGTCGACGTTTTCGATCGAGCAGATGATGATCACGTTGTCCTTTTTATCCCGCATCACCTCGAGTTCGAACTCCTTCCAGCCCAGCAGGGACCGTTCGAGCATGATCTCGTTGGTCATGGACAGATCGATGCCGGCGGTGGCCAGCCGGTTGAGCTCGGCCCGGTTGTAGGCCACGCCGCCGCCGGTGCCGCCCAGGGTGAAACTCGGGCGGATGATGATCGGAAAGCCGATCCGCTCGCCGGCCTCCATGGCCTCGTCGACGGTGCGGACAATGGCCGATTCCGGCACCTTGAGGCCGATTCTGCGCATGGCGTCGCGGAACTCCTCCCGCCCTTCGGCCTTGCGGATCACGCTGATATTGGCGGCCAGCAGCTCCACCCCGTATTTTTCCAGCACGCCCATCTCCGCAACCTTGATCGCGGTGTTGAGGCCGGTCTGGCCGCCCAGGGTCGGCAGCAGGGCGTCGGGCCGTTCCCGTTCGATGACCCTGGCCACGCATTCGGGCGTGATCGGCTCGATGTAGGTGCTGTCGGCCAAGCCGGGGTCGGTCATGATGGTGGCGGGGTTGGAGTTGATCAGCACCACCTCGTAGCCCTCTTCCTTGAGCGCCTTGACCGCCTGGGCCCCGGAATAGTCGAACTCGCAGGCTTGACTGATGATGATCGGCCCGGAGCCGATGATGAGGATCTTTTGGATATCCGTACGCTTGGGCATGGTCTCTCTCTTGTTTTCCTGTGTTGCTGCGCGCTCAGTTCGGCTGCCGCATCAGTTGCATGAACCGGTCAAACAGATACTCGGCATCGTGGGGACCGGATGCGTATTCGGGATGGTATTGGACCGAAAAGGCCGGCCATTCCCGATGGCGCATGCCTTCCAGGCTGCCATCGTTCAGATTGATATGGGTCACTTCGACACTCTTGGGCAGGCTGGCCGGATCGATGCAAAAGCCGTGATTCTGCGCGGTGATCTCCACCTTGTCGGTGCTCAGTTCCTTGACCGGCTGGTTGCCGCCCCGGTGGCCGAATTTCAGTTTGTAGGCGGAGCCGCCATAGGCCAGACCGAGCAGTTGGTGGCCCAGGCAGATGCCGAAGATGGGCACTCTGCCCAGCAACTTCCTGATCGTGTCGACCACGCCCCTGACCCCGGACGGGTCGCCGGGACCGTTGGACAGAAAGACGCCGTCCGGCCCCAGGGCAAGCACCTCCTCGGCCGAGGTGGAGGCGGGCACCACCAGCAGCCGGCAGCCCTTGCGGGCCAGCAGCCGCAACTGGTTGTGTTTGATGCCGAAATCAAAGGCCACCACCTTGAAACCGCTGCCTTCGGCAAAACTGTCCGCCGGGGCAGGTCTGTTGTTTTCCCAGCGGTAGCGCGCGGCGCAGGTCGCCTGCGCGACCATGTCGCGGCCGACCAGCCCCTCCCACTCGCGCGCCCGGCGGACCACCGAGGCCGGATCCAGGTCTTTGGTGGTGACCAGGGCCTTCATGGCGCCGACCATCCTGATCCTGCGGGTCAGCATGCGGGTGTCCAGGCCCTCGACTCCCAACACCCCGTACTGTTTGAGGAAGTCGACCAGGGTGCCGGTGGTCCGGTGGTTGCTCGGCCGATCCTGATACTCGCGGACCAGAAAGGCGCGGGGATGCGCGGCCAAGGATTCCATGTCCTCCGGATTGACGCCGGTATTGCCGATCAGGGGATAGGTCATCATCACCAACTGACCGGTGTACGAAGGATCGCTCAACACCTCCTGATACCCGCTCATGCTGGTGTTGAACACTATTTCGCCCACAGCCTCGCCGGGTCCGGTAAAGGAGCGGGCGGTCATGACCGTGCCGTCTTCAAGTCCAATCAATGCTTTCATCGTGTCGGTATCCTGAAAGAATACAAAAGAAGTGGATCATGGGGCAGCGCCCGGGATGGGACGCGAGAGCCGCAGTGATCCGGGTTGTTCTACGATTCGCGGTGCAGCCGGAACGCCGGCAATACGCCGGACCACCGTCAACCGGCCGCCAGGGCCTCGCGGACCAGTGCCGCCTGCCGCGCCACCGCCCCCCGCTGGCTGGCGGCCATGTCGGCGGCGCGGGCGCAGGCCAGCGCATACTGTTCCGGGGCATCCGCATGGGCCAGCAGCAGGGCGGCCAGCGCCTGACCATCGGCAACCTGGAAGCCTCCGCCCATCTGGACCAGCAGGTCGGCCGCATCCTGAAAATCGCGCATGTGGGGGCCAAAATACACCGCCCGGCCCCACCGGGCCGCCTCGACGATGTTATGCCCGCCCTTGGCCGCCAGACTGCCGCCGCAGAAGACATAATCGCCGCCGGCATACAGATCGGCCAGATCGC
>WQUH01000082.1 GCA_009782165.1 Pseudomonadota bacterium
TCGACCGCCGGTTCCTCCGCTTTCACCGCCGGTTCGGCGCTGGCAGCGGATTTTTTCTGCGCGGCCCACTTTTTCCACGCCAGGTAGAGTATGATAAAGCCCGCCGCAACAAGCGCTCCAGCTATTTTGACATCCATCTTTTCCTCACCGTTATCCAGTTGCAGTTTCGTTTTGTGTTCAGAGCAAAATGGCGGGCCGCATGGCCTCGTACCGGTCCAGGGCCTCTCCTTCGGCCAACCGCTGCCCGGTCAGCCACGGAATCTGGAGGATCAGCGACAGGTTGAAGGTTTCCTTGAACAGATCTTCAAGCAGCGCCATTGCTTTCTTGCTGGTGGAAAAAAAGAGCAGGGTGCTGTCGGCGAGGTTCCAGCACAGGTCGTAGGTTGCCGGGACCGGCGGCGAGTTGCGGATCAGTTCGGCGCGGACGCGTTCTCTGATCTCCAGCCTGGCCGCTCGCCCGAGCCGGGGAATCTGCCTCTCCCGCCTGATCCGCTCTTCTTCCTTCAGAACAAATTTTTTGAGGACCGCCGGCGCCACCTTGCGCTCGTCCACCCGCATGGTCAGCGCGATGTAATCGCCGGCGGCATAGGAACTGTAGGCAAAACCGGCATCGAACATGTCGGCCACCGACACCCAGCCGATGGAATATTCGTCCATGGTGTCGTCAATATCCCGGAAACTCATGGCCATGATCCGCTGGCTGGCCACATCCCAGAACGAGGCGGGCAAATCGCCCGCCACCGCAAACCGCGTCAGCGACGCCGATCCTGTCAACAATCCCATATCGTATCAACACTCCGTCGTATGCACGGGCAACCCGCTTGCCGGGCGCAACCCCATCTGGGGAATTGTACCCGCAAACCAATCAGGAAACCAGAAGGAAATGCGGCGGACAGCTTCCCATCAGCCGGGACCGATGGGGAACTGCCGCCCCCAACGCCGTCATTGCAAAACACGAAGTGCCGAACCAATCCAGTCCATAGTTGGGGTGAGCGGAACGCGAACCCCAACGGTGAAGGGCAGCGCTCTGCTGATCGTTCCCATGCTCCTGCGTGGGAACGGGAAACGCAGCCATATACAGGAAAACGTCATTCCGCGCGCAGCGAAGCAAAGACGCGGAATCCACACGCCGCATGGATTCTGCGTCCTGCGACTTTGCGCAGGATGACGCGCCTGACGGCTCCGCGCAGAATGACTTTGGATATGACGTTTCTCCCGTATTGAACGCCGATAAACTCTGCGATTGAATCGGAAACGGAATGATTCCCGTCGGCGTGGTCAGGTCCAAGTTGGCAAACCGTATGCGCGGGGCGCATATTTGAGAGTATTTAGTTGAAATTGGATCGGGTTGATCGTAACATATTCGCGGTATTACTGTTGTTTTTTGTCGAATCAGACTGTGAGCATCCATGACCGAACCGGAAAAATCGATCAACAGCCCTGAAGTGCCGTCATTTTCTCGCCAGTCGACCATCAAAACCGGTTGGTTCGGCATGCGCGAAAAGCTGATTCTTCTTTTTGTCGCCATCAAGATTCTCCCGCTGATCGGCCTGATGTTCATGGCCGACTACCAGGTGAAGCATCTCGGCAAGGAGTTTACGGACAAAACGAACGAGGTGATGCGGACCAGCCAGGAGCTGATGAGCAAAACCGGCGCCCTGGCCACCGAAAGTTCCATCCGCGCCCTGGACCTCAAATCCAGGGAGGCCATAGAACGGCTCACCGTCGAACTGGCCCAGAAGGTGGCCCAGTTCCTGTACGACCGGGATAACACCATCCTGCAGGCGGCATCCTTGCCGGTCAGTGAAGACTCGTATCGGAAATACGTTTCGGTGTACAAAAGGGAAGTCGTGCGTCACCCCGAATGGGTGCTCAACGAAGAACAGACAGCCTGGGTGCCCAAGCAAAAGCCGACGCCTGAAGGCACGCCCGCGCAGGTGACATACGGACCGCCTGAAAATGAAAAGGATTTCCATTACGCCCCGCCCAACCGCACCGGCATCCGCACGAAAGAGCCGCTCTACCACGAGATGACCTTCTACGACCTCAACGGTCAGGAAACGATCAAGGTCTCGTTGACCCATGTGCTGCCCACGGAGCTGCGCAATATCTCGCACCGGGAGAACACCTGGTGCAAGGCGGAAAATTATTTCGCGGAAGCCCAGAATCTGAAGGAGGGGGAGATCTATGTTTCCAACGTGATCGGGCCCTATGTGCCGTCGCCGATTGTCGGCGCGTACACGCCGGCCGCAGCCAGGAAGGCGGGCATCCCCTTCGAACCGGAGAAGGCCGGCTATGCCGGCAAGGAAAACCCGGTGGGCAAGCGCTTTCAGGGCATTGTGCGCTGGGTTGCCCCGGTCTTCAGGGAAGGGAAGAAAATCGGCTATGTCACCATGGCCCTCGACCATACCCACCTCCAGGAGTTCACCGAGCATGTCATGCCCACCGAGGAGCGCTTCTCCGACATCGCCGATCCGGGCAGCGGCAACTATGCCTTTATCTGGGACTACCTGGGCCGCAATATCGCCCATCCCCGCGACCATTCCATTGTCGGCTACGACCCCGACACCGGCGAAGAAGCCCTGCCCTGGATCAGTGCCGAGCTGCTGCCCTTCTGGGAGGCCGCCAAGGGTTCGTTCGGCGCTTTTGAACAGCAGGCGCCCCAGTATCTGGATCAGACCCAAAAGAAAAAACCGGTTCCCGATCTGACCAAAGCCGGTTTCGTCGGCCTGGATTGCCGGTACCTCAACTTCGCCCCCCAATGCGGCGGCTGGATGTCGCTGACCCAGTACGGCGGGTCCGGGTCGTTTGTCATCCTGTGGACCGGCAACTGGAAGCTCACCTCCGCCGCTGCCATCCCGTATTACACCGGGATGTATGGAGCAAGCAAAAGAGGCTTCGGTTTTGTCACCATCGGCGCCGATGTCAACGAGTTTCACCGGGCGGCCACGGCAACCGCCGAGCGCCTCAGGGGCATCACCAGGGAATATGAAACCACCCTGGACCGGGACCGGAAGCAGACGTTTGCGGTCATCAACAACTTCGTTGAGGAAACCGGGCGGATGCTGACCATCTCCACCGCAGTCATGAGCGCCATTGTCATTGTCGTGGCCGTCTTGATGGCCTCCAGCATGACCGGGCGCATCACCAAACTCCTCCGCGGCATCAGCCGGTTCAAGGCGGGCGATTTCAGTTTTCGTCTGCCCACCACCAAAAAGGACGAGATGGGGCGGTTGGGGATGGCGTTGAACGAGATGGCCGACCAGTTGCAGAAGTCCATCGTCGAATACCAGGAGGCCAAGCAGCGCGCCGAGGAATCGGACAAGGAGAAATCGCTCTTCCTGGCCAACATGAGCCACGAGATCCGCACCCCCATGAACGCCATCATCGGCATGACCTCGCTCGCCCAAAAGGCGAAGAGCGAGGAGCAGCGCCGCTACCTGATGAAAACAGTGGCCATCTCCGCCGAGAACCTGCTCCGCCTGCTGGATGACATCCTCGACTTCTCCAAGATAGAGGCCGGCCAACTGCAACTCTACATCGGGCCCTACAGCCTGCCCAGCCTGCTGGAAAGCGTGTTGTCCATCATGAATGTGTCCGCGTCGGAAAAAGGGGTGCAGTTGCGGCTCGACCCGTTGCCGCCGGCGTTGCCGTCCCTGTTTATCGGCGATGAGATGCGCCTGCGGCAGATCCTGCTCAACCTGGCCGGCAATGCGGTCAAATTCACCCCCGCCGGGTCGATCACCATCTCCGTCAGACAGGACGAGACCGAGAATGCCGGCATCATATTGCTCCATTTTATTGTCACTGACACCGGCATTGGCATTCCCCAGGAGAAACTCGACAGCATTTTCAACCGGTTCGAGCAGATCGATTCCTCGTATTCCCGCCAATACAGCGGCGCCGGTCTCGGCCTGGCCATCTCCAGACAGCTTGTCGGCCTGATGGGCGGACGCATCTGGGCGGAAAGCGAGCTCAACGTCGGCACCTCGGTCCACGTCGTCATTCCCGCCGAACCGGCGCGGGAAGACGACATCGCTGCCGCCCCTGCCGCTCTGACGCAGCTCCAATCCATCCAGGGACTGCGGATTCTGGTCGTGGACGATAACCAGATGAATCGGGATCTGGCACGGATGATGCTAGAGGAAACTCATCAGGTGGGTACCGGCAACACCGGCCTCGAGGCGCTGGAGGCGCTGGCGGATGGCGTGTACGATCTGATTCTCATGGATGTGCAGATGCCGCGCATGGATGGCATCACCGCGACCGAAGTCATCCGCAACCTCGAACAGGAGGGCGAAACGGCCCACTCTGTTTCCGCCGTCCTGGCGGCACGGTTGCGCGACAGATTGCAGGGCGGTCATATCCCGATCGTCGCCATGACCGCCCACGCCATGAGCGAGGACCGGAAAAGGTGTCTGCAGGTCGGCATGGACGCCTATATCAGCAAACCCTTCAAATACCAATCGCTTATGACAACGCTCGGTGAACTGCTTCCCCAGATCGAGGCTCAGCAACGTTTTCATGGCATCGGGCCGGAGCAATCCGCTGCCGCCGCCCCTCAGGAAACGCCAAAAGAACAGGATGTTCCTCCGCCCGCCCCCGCCCCGGAGCAGGAAGAAGGGCGCAGCAAAAGCGGGGCGGAACTGACGGCGGAGATCGCCCACAGCATCAAGAAATCGACCCGCCTGTCCGATGTTCAGGTCGCCAAGCTGGTCGATTCGGCCCGCAGAAGCCTGAAGGAATATCTCGACCTGGCCGATACGGCATGGGCCGATCAAAACCACAAGGATCTGAGCCTGGCCTGCCATACCATCAAGGGCATGATCCAGCAGTGCGGCCTGGAGGAGTTGGGCCGGGAGGCGCAGACCATGTACGAACGGGTGCGCCGTGGCGAAGAGTACCCCTGTGGCGAGATGCTGGCCCGGATCCGCAGGGAGCTGTCCGGTTTTCTGGACATGAAATGACCGCCGCATCCGCGCCCTGCCGCGCAACCCGGCAGGGGCGGACCCATGAGGCGCGGATCGCCGCCCCCCAGGCAGGCGAGGAACGGCTGTGCGGGCGGTTGCGGCGCGGTTTGCGCGCATGGTTCTGTGTTGGTCTTCAATATCCGCCGCCAGGGGAACCTCCGTGGACAAAAGCGACTGGCAGGAAAAGGGCGAGGGGCACCGGCAGCGGCTCCGCGACAAATTCCTGGCCCAGGGCATCGATGCCTTCACCGACAGCGAGATCGTCGAGCTGCTGCTGACCTTCGGCACGCCCCGTTCCGACTGCAAGGAGGCGGCCCGGACGGCGCTCGCCAGGTTTGCGAGCCTGCCCGCGGTGCTCGACGCCGCCCCGGCCGAACTGCAACAGATCAAGGGCATCGGCCCCAAAAACATCTTCGCCCTGCGCTTCATCCAGGGCGTGGCCCGGCGCTACCTGCGCCAGCGCGTGGTCGGCAAGCAGTACGCCCACTCCTCCCGCGAGGTGGCCGACTACCTGATCCATTCGATGCGCGGCCTGCAACACGAGGTGCTCACCGTGATTTTTCTCGACGCCACCCATGCGATCATCGATTCAGCGGTGGTGGCCGAGGGCACGGTGACGATGAACACCGTCTACCCCCGCGAACTGGTCAAGGCGGCGCTGGCCCGCAACGCCAGCGCCCTGATCCTCGCCCACAACCACCCGTCCGGCAACCTGAAGCCCTCCCGCCACGATGAGGAACTGACCCGCACGCTCTATCTGGTCTGCTCGTTCATGCACATCCGGCTGCTCGACCACCTGATCGTCGGCAGCGGCACTACGGTGTACAGCTTTGCCGACCAGGGGATCATCGCGCGGATCCGGGAGGAGTGCCGCCCCATCCTCGAACGGACCTCCTGATGGACCTTGCCGCCCAGGCCGGGCTCTATGTGCATGTCCCCTTTTGCCGCCGCAAGTGTCCGTACTGCGGTTTTTATTCATGTACGCCCCGACCGGGCGACCTTGGCCGCTACCTGGCCGGGGTTCGGGCGCAGATGCGTCAGGCCGCCGTTCTGCCCGAGGTGCGGTCGCTCGCCTTTGCCACCGTCTTCTTCGGCGGCGGCACCCCTTCGGTGCTGCCGGTCGGGGAGCTGGCCGAACTGCTGGCCGAGGCGCTTCGTCTGTTTGCCTTTGCCGCCGATGAGCCGGAGATCACCGTCGAAGTCAACCCCGGCGCCATCGATGCCGCCGGTCTGCATCAGTTGCGCCGGGCCGGAGTCAACCGGCTCTCCATCGGCGTGCAGTCGTTCGACGATGCGGAACTGCGCCTGCTCGGGCGCATCCATACCGCCGCCGAGGCAGGCGAGCTGATCGGGGCGGCGCGCCGGGCCGGGTTCGACAATATCGGTTTCGACCTGATGTACGGTCTGCCCGGACAGA
>WQUH01000083.1 GCA_009782165.1 Pseudomonadota bacterium
CTCGCAATGACGGTGTTTGGTGCGGCAGTCCCCATCGGGAGCGGCTGAGCCGCGCAGCCAAGGCGGCGGAACAGCGGCGCGTACTGTCCGAGTGCGCAGCACGAGTTTACGCGCCGCCCGACGCACGGCCAGCGGCGAAGGGACGGCGCAGCCGCCGCTCACGCGGGTGCCCGCCTCGACGGTGACTTTCTTTTGGGCAAGCAAAAGAACGATCACACGCCCGGCAGGGCGGAAAAAGCAGCGTGCATCGATGGATTCTGCGACTCCGCCTGACGACTCCGCGCAGAAAGACTTTTGTATATGACTTTTCCTCTCGTATTGAGTGCCAAATAATATGCAATTGAATCGGGAACGGAATTACACTTCCTTGACCATCATCGTGGTGGGGTCAAGGTGCAGGGCCTTGCCGTCCGTGACCTGCTCGCCGAAGTTGCGGATGATGTCGAGCTGGATGGTGGCGTCCTGTTCGGGCTTGAGCAGGATGATCATGTCGAACAGGTCGTCGAATTCGTGACAGGGCGCGGGCACGCCGGCGGGCGAGACCCGGTTGTCGCTGTGGTGGCAGATGGCCGAGAACCAGGCCTGCATCCCCATGGTTTCCATGAGGTTCCTGAAGTCTTCCAGGGCGTCGCGGTCCGCCTGCTCGAAATCGAACCCGTCGATGATCAGGCAGTTGGGCCGGAAAATATCCTGGAGCACCAGATCGTTCAGGCGCTCTTCCAGACGGGAGCGGGTGAAAGCGGCCACTTTGAAGGTCATGATCATCCGGTGATGGGCGACCATGTCGATCAGTTCATGCGGCCGGGTGACGCTGTGTTCCTGGAGAATGGTCGAGAGGATGTCGTCGTACCATTTCTTGGTTTTGTCGATCGATTCGCCGATGCTGACATGGATGACCCGTTTGCCCCGGAGGATGGCATCCAGGGCGATCTGCACCAGGAGCGCGGTCTTGCCGAGTCCGGCCCGGGCCATGACCAGGCCCAGTTGATTGCTCTCCCGGCCCATGTTGAGCACCCGCAGCGGATTTTGCTGTACCAGCGGTTCATATCCCATAACTCACCTCGTTTACATGCATGCTGTTGTGTGGTTGGCGGCAATCGGCCGGCCGCGGCTTACGCGTCCTTTTTCTGCGCCGCAAAGGCCTTGATCAGTTCATCGGCCACACCCTTGGGCACCTGCTTGTAGGTGGCGAATTCCATGGTGAATTCCGCCTTGCCCTGGGTCAGGGAGCGCAAAGTGGTGGAGTAGCCGAACATCTCGGCCAGCGGCATCTCCGCCTCGACCACGGTGTAGTTGCCCTCCTCGAAGGTGCCGATGATCACGCCGCGGCGCTGGTTCAGGCTGCCCATGACCGATCCCTGGAACTCGGACGGGCCTTCCACCGCGACCTTCATGATCGGCTCCATGATCATCGGCGCGGCCTTGGCGTAGGCCTGCTTGAAGGCCCCGATGGCGGCCACCTGGAAGGCGATGTCCGAAGAGTCGACCGCATGGAAGGAGCCGTCGTTGATCGCCGCCCGGACGCCGGTGATCGGCGCTCCGGTCAATGTACCCTTTTCCAGCGATTTCTTGAAGCCCTTGTCGCAGGAGGGGATGTATTCGCGGGGGATCACGCCGCCGACAATCTGGTCGACAAATTCGTATTCGCCCTCTGCCAGCGGCTCGATGAAACCGGCCACCCGGCCGTATTGGCCGGAGCCGCCGGTCTGTTTTTTGTGGGTGTAGTCGAATTCGGCGCGCTGGGTGATGGTCTCGCGGTATGCGACCTGCGGCGCGCCCACCTCGACCTCGGCCTTGTACTCGCGCTTCATTCGCTCGATGTAGACCTCGAGATGCAGCTCGCCCATGCCGGAGATGATGGTTTCGTTGGTCTCGTGATCGACGTAGGTCTTGAAGGTGGGGTCTTCCTTGGTGAAGCGGTTCAGGGCCTTGGACATGTTGATCTGGGCCTTGTTGTCCACCGGATGGATCGCCAGGGAAATGACCGGCGCCGGCACGTGCATGGAACTCATCGACCAGTTGAGGCCAGGGCTGCAGAAGGTGTCGCCGGAGGTGCAGTCGATGCCGAACAGGGCCACGATGTCGCCTGCGCCTGCGCCCTCGATCTCTTCCATTTCGTTGGCGTGCATGCGCACCAGGCGGCCTACCTTGGCTTTCTTGCCGGTGCGGCTGTTGATGATGGTATCGCCTTTCTGGATCATGCCCTGGTAGGTGCGGATGTAGGTCAACTGGCCGTAGCGGCCGTCCTCCAGCTTGAAGGCCAGGGCGACCAGCGGGTCGGCGGGGTTGTTGCTGACCACCACCTCGCTTTCGTCCTGGTCGAGGTCCAGGGCCGTGTTCTCGATGTCGGTCGGGCACGGCAGATAGGCGTTGATCGCATCGAGCAGCAACTGCACGCCCTTGTTCTTGTAGGCGGAACCGATCAGAACCGGGGTCAGCTCCAGGCCCAGGGTTCCTTTCCGGATGGCGTCGTGGATCATGGCTTCCGGGATCTCGCCCTCTTCCAGCATGGCCTCCATCAACTCGTCGGAAAACATCGAAACCGCATCCAGCATCTCCTCCCGCTTGATTTTGGCCTCGTCCAGCAAGTCCGGCGGGATCTCGGCCTGCCGGATCTGCGTGCCCTGCTCGCCGTCGAAGTAGATCGCCTTCATGCTGACCAGATCGACCATGCCCTGAAGGTCGCTCTCCAGGCCGATGGGGAACTGGAGCATCACCGCGTTGAGGTCGAGCTTGTCGCGCAACTGCTGGGTGACCCGATACGGGTTGGCCCCGGTCCGGTCGCACTTGTTGATGAAGGCAATGCGGGGCACCTTGTAGCGGGTCATCTGCCGGTTGACCGTGATCGACTGCGACTGGACCCCGCCCACCGAGCAGAGGATCAGCACCGCGCCGTCCAGGACGCGCAGGGCGCGTTCGACCTCGATGGTGAAATCGACGTGGCCGGGCGTGTCGATCACGTTGATATCGCAATCCTTCCAGGTGCAGTAGGTGGCGGCCGACTGGATGGTGATGCCGCGTTCCTTTTCCAGATCCATGGAATCCATGGTCGCGCCCACGCCGTCTTTGCCGCGGACCTCATGGATGGCGTGGATGCGTTGGGTGTAGAACAGAATGCGCTCCGTCAGCGTGGTCTTGCCCGAATCGATATGGGCGCTGATGCCGATATTCCGCACTTTGGTCAAATCTTTTTTCATGGCGCGTTCCTCGATGCCGCTTGCTGGTCGCGTGCCCCGCGCCGCGGGGCGACGGGAACATGCGTGTGTAAATAAAAAAAGGAGTTACAGGCTCTGCAACTCCATGCGCTCTGCTGTGGTGCTGACAGCGGGTGGAATGGGACGAGGTTGTTTTGCTTGGAAAAACGCTCGCCTCTCCCTGTCTCTGGTCAGAGATCCGTATGTGCGCCAGCCTTGTAAAAGCTAGTATTATAACATTATGACCTGGGCAGGATCAAGCGCTTTTTTTCGAGGGGGGAACGCATCGGGGACAGAGCCGGCAAGGAGACGGGAGCACGGCAAGGTCACGGTCGGTTGCCGATCTGGCTGAAACCGGTTCGGAGCAAGGAGTCCCGGCTGATCATTCCCTGGAAACGGCCGCTGTCGTCCACCACTGGCAGGCGTTTCAGCCTCTGTTCGATCATCAGCCGGATCGCCTCCTCGATTGCCATGCTCTCCCGCACGGTGGGCACATCGGTCCGCATGATCTCGCCGGCCTTGGCGGCGGCCAGCCGGCGCGGCAGATCGGCGCCGAACGGCCGGGTGAGGCGCGAAAACAAAAACCGCCATCCCTCCGGGTCCGGCTGGAGGTAGCGGAGCAGATCGCTGTCGGCGATGACGCCGAGCAGTTTGCCGTCGGCATCGACCACCGCCACCTGTTGCAGATCGTTGCGGTTGATGACCGGGATCACCTGGTCGATGGGGGTGTCGGCGAGCACGGTCAAGGTGTCGCGCCGGAGAATATCGGCCACGGTCCGCAGATTGCGCACAGCGATATCCTGGCCCCGGAAAGCGGCCCAATCGGGGGCTTCACGCATCACGGTCCTGAAAACATCCAGCCGGGACAGCATGCCGGCCAGCCGGCCGCTTTGGTCCACCACCGGCAGCCGCTTCAGTTGCCGGGCAAGCATCAGTTCGACGGCCTCGGTCAGCGGGCGGTCCGCGACGATGGTCACTGCCGGGGCGGTCATGATCTCCCTGACGCAGCGCTGTTCCAGGGCGGTCATGGCGGCATCGATGTCCGCCTGCGCGGCCGCCGCGAGCAGTCCCAGGCGCAGGGGCAGGTGGCCCCGGCTGATCAGGTCGCCCTGGGTCACCACTCCCACGGGACGGCCCCCCTCATCCACCACCGGCAGGCCGGTGAAGACGGAGGAGAGCAGCAGGCGGGCGGCTTCGCTCACCGGGCTTGCGGCGGTGACGCTTGCCGGGGACGCGGTCATCACGTCCCGCACGGCGAGCTGCCGGGGGAAAAAGGCGGTCGTGGTTTTGTGGCTGATCACCGTGAGTTCATGGATGCCGATAATGCCGGCGCCGACCAGGGGTTCCAAATCGTTCAACACCTGGCTGACCGCCGCGGTCGGCAGGACGATGGCGATGCGGATCGGCAGGTTGAACGAGAGCAGCTCCAGCCTGTTGGCGGCGATCTCCCCGTTTTCATAACAACCGGCGATCCCGCGGGTGACCATGCAGCGGGCGGCGATCTTCAAACCGCGGATGTACTGGATCACCGCATCGGCGACCGGCTTCCCCTGGCTGCGGGCCTCCTCGCTGGTGAAAATTTCGATTACTTGGTAATTGAGCATCGCGGGCCTCTTCAACGCAATCCGCCCAGGCGGATTCCCAGATAGGTGAGCGCCAGGCAGCCCAGGTTGTTGACCAGGATATTGGTCACCGCCTGCTGGACCAGGCCGGTCCTGCCGGCAACGATGGTTTCCAGGGAAAAGGAGGAAAAGGTGGTCAGGGCGCCGAGGTAGCCGGTGATCAGGAACAGGCGCACATCGGGGGTGAGCAGGCGGGAACGGTCCGCCAGGGCGAAGAGCAGCCCGATGACAAAGCAGCCGGCCAGGTTGACCACCAGGGTGCCGTAGGGAAACGATGTCCCCCACAGCCGGGCGGTGAGCAAACCGACGCCGTACCGGCTTGCCGCCCCCAGGCTGCCGCCTGCCATCACAATCAGCCATTTATCGATCATCGAACGAACGTTCCTTGCACGGGAAAGAGAGGGCCACTGGGGCCAGACGCAACGAACAAAGGGTTGCGGCTGATGTGCCGCAACCCTTTGTCGGTGTTGAAGACTGGTTGTTCCGTCAGGCGGAACAACCAGGTTGCTTTCTGGTCCGGATGATTACGCGGCTTTCTTCTCAGGCGCCTTCAAGGTGGCCAGAATGACGACGGCAACAGCCAGAATCACTGCCGAGACGATGAACGGCATAAAGTAGGAGCCGGTCATATTCTTGAGCCAGCCGCCGGCAAAGACGCCGCAGAAACCGGCCACGCCCCAGGCGGTGAACAGCAGACCGTAGTTGGAACCCTGGGCGCTCGGTCCGAAGTATTGCAGGGTGGTGGCCGGGAACAGGGTGAACATGGAGCCGTAGTTCCAGCCGATCACACCGGCGCAGATGGCCAGCATTACGCTGTCTTTGCCTGCCGGAAAGAGCACCAGCATGGCGGCAACCTGGAGGGCGAACAGGGTGACGAAGATCACCTTGGTTCCTCCGAGTTTGTCAGCCAGCGGGCCGATCAGGATACGGACCAGGGCGTTGAAGATGGCCAGGACAGCCGGGGCGCCTGCGGCGGCCGCGGCAATGGCTTTGGCGGCATCAGCGGGAACCTTGGCCGCGGCGTCAAGGCCATTCTGGGCTTTGTACACCAAGGTCATGGCATCGATGCCGTGCGCGGCGATCAGACCGATGACCATCAGGCCGGCAAAGGAGCCGCAGAAATAGGCAACCCACAGCAGCCAGAACTGGGAGGTTTTCTTGGTCTCGTCGTAGGTGTAGTCGCGGTAGGCCTTGGGCGCGCCGGCGCCTCCAGCGGGAGCTGGCGGATTCCAGCCTGCGGGCTTCCAGCCTGCGGGCGGCACCTTCAGGCAGAGGGCGGCGATGACGACCATGATGAACATGGCGATACCGACATATTTGAAAACCGGGAGGGCGCTGCCGTTGCCGATGGTCGGCGAGTTGATCATGCTGACGGCCAGCGGGGCCATGATGAAGGAACCCAAACCAAGGCCGACAACGGTGAAACCGGTGGCCAGGGCGCGGCGGTCAGGCCACCATTTGGGCGCGGTGGCGATCGGCGGCAGATATACGCAGCCGCCGCCAAAACCGGCGAT
>WQUH01000084.1 GCA_009782165.1 Pseudomonadota bacterium
GCCTTCTCGGCAATGGACTCCGTGTCCACCAGCCGTTCGGCCTCCTCTTTCCTGAGGAATTCCAGGGCCTCGGGGATCTTCATCTTCTTCGGCTGTTTCTTTTTCGGAAAAAATTTTGAGAATGCCTCTTGAAGAGAATTCTGCATGTCCTCCATGCCCGAGGCGGAAAACACCTCGACCACCGGCGGGCCGCCGGCCGTGGACACCGACAGCTCCACCACCCGGTCGTCCAATTCGCCCCGGCGCAGCATCTGGCGAAACCGCTCCCTGGTCGACTGGCCTCGGCTCTCCTCCTGCCGCCCGCCATCGCCGCCGTCATAGCCCAGGGCAATCACGCCGGCCGGGGCGGCAGCGCTCTCCTGTCCGGGAGCGCGGGGCAAGAGCAGGTCGAGCAGCCGCTCCTCGGCCATGGCCGCCGCCTTCTCCCGCACGCCCTCCTCCGCCTCCCTGGTGACCATGTTGACCGCCAGTTGGGTGAGATCGCGGATCATGGATTCGACATCGCGGCCCACATACCCGACCTCGGTGAATTTGGATGCCTCGATTTTGAGAAACGGGCTTTGGGCGAGATGGGCCAGGCGGCGGGCGATTTCGGTTTTGCCCACGCCGGTGGGCCCGATCATGATGATGTTTTTCGGGGCGATTTCCTCGCGCAGCGGCTGTTCCACCTGCTGCCGCCGCCAGCGGTTGCGCAGGGCAATGGCCACCGAGCGTTTGGCCTCGGGCTGGCCGATGATGTAGCGGTCGAGTTCGGCCACCGTTTCCCGTGGGGTCAATGAGTTGATGCCTTTCATATTGTTTCGACCACGATGTGGGTGTTGGTGTAGACGCAGATCGAACCGGCGATTTCCAGGGCGGCGCGGGCAATGGCCTCGGCGTCGAGGGCGGAGTGCGCGACCAGGGCCCTGGCCGCCGCCTGGGCGTAGGGTCCGCCGGAGCCGATGGCCAGGATGCCGTCGTCGGCCTCGATCACGTCGCCGGTGCCGGAGAGCAGCAGGGAATGGGTGGCGTCGACGGCAATCAGCATGGCCTCCAGCCGCCGGAGCATCTTGTCCATGCGCCAGTCCTTGGCCAGCTCGACCGCCGCCCGCATGAGGTTGCCGTTGTACTGTTCCAGCTTCTGCTCCAGCCGGTCGTACAGGGTGAAGGCGTCGGCGGTGGAACCGGCGAATCCGGTGATCACCTTGTCATGGTACAGCCGCCTGACCTTGCGCGCCTGGTGTTTGATGATGGTGGCGCCGAGCGAAACCTGACCGTCGCCGGCAACCACCACCCGCCCCTGGTGCCGGATGGCAACGATGGTGGTGGAACGTGTTTTTTGTTTCTGCATGAGTGCCTGTTGTGATGTTTTTGGGCTATTATCGAAAGAGAAGAGTCTATCTCGCCATTATCTCATGAATTTTACTTTGGGAAACACTTGAGACAGCGATGACATGAATATGACATCATACAAAGGCAAAACATTAACCTTGATTGCTTGAGATTGTCGGTTTGTTCGAGTCAATATCGGCGAGCAATGCGCGGATTGCTTCAGCCACTATTTGCAAGCATTCCCAAGCCTGGCGTTTCCACAGATCCATCGGCGTGACTGGCCTTTCGTCATCTAGGCTGCTGCCCATCAAATCATATTCCAAAGAGGAAGTCATCGCATAGGCGGACATCACCTGTGAACGAAGATCGGGTGGAGCGGTATGAAAAAAAAATTCAACCATACCTATCGAACTTTTATCACGGTGTTTCTGGTATGCTTCATTTCTGTTGGAGACCAACCATGCCTCTATGGTCCATAACAGCGCCGAACGCAATTCGCCAGGTATCCAATTAACGGCATCTCCAGTTTCAAGATACCGGCGGGCATCAGATAACTTGTTCTTTGCGGTACGAATACTGTCGGGAATATTCACGATACCGAGTTCACTTCACAAGAAACAAGAAATAAACAAGAAATAAATATGATGGGCCTTTCTCGCGCAACAACCACCGGCTGAAGCCTGCGGGTGTTGCGCTTCAGGATTGCAACACTAGAACATCTGCAATCCAAGGGCAAGAGACAACAATGCGAATACGCCAGCAATTTTTCCGACCATGCTTGATTGGCGGGTTGGCTAAGGGGCGGCAGGCCCCATCACGCCCTGTTTGCGCCGCCATCTCCGGGAAAGAGCAAGGGATTGAGGCCGCTGCGGGCGAATCCCTGTTCTTCGAGCAGGGCGTCGAGCGGCAGGCTGGCCAGATCGTCGGCCAGCGGTTCGAGGTTGGGATCGCTGCTCTGTTGGAGGATTTTCAGATAGCTCGCGCAGTCGCCGCAGGACTCGCCCTGGATATTTTTTTCTGCCTCGATCGACCAGTAGCGCAGCTTGCCGCTGGCGCCACAGGCCGAACACTGGCCACGGACGAGCCGCCAGGCGCTTTCGCAGAGCGAACAGTGCAGGTAGCGCAGGCCGTCCTGGGGCCGGGCAACGACCACACCGGCCACCGGCGCGCCGCCGCAGAGCGGGCAGAGGTCGCGGGCCGCGCCGACCATCTCGCGGACATTGAGCGGCCGCGACCGCGCCCACTGCGCCCAATATACAGAAAGCGCCGCCCAGAAGAGCGGCGCGCCATCGGTGCCGGTCAGGCTGGTATCGCCGGCCAGAAGCGCCAGGGCGGCGGCCTCGATGCCCGCGCCATCCAGGGCGGCGATTCTGGCGACAAGCCGTTCGGGAAGCCCTCCGGCCAGGGATTGCAGCGCATCATCGAGCGCCGCCCGCCAGTAGCCGTCCCTGATGCCGATGGCTTGCGCCAGCGGCGGACTCTGCCAATCAACCACCAGAGGCGTTTGCGCCTCCGATGACGGCAGGGGATGGCCGGCCAGCCAGGCCCGCTGCCAGTCCACCACCTGGGCGGCAAACAGCAGATAGTCGGCCATCGGCCCTTTCGCCGCCGCCAGGGCGCGCAGGCGTTCGCCGCGCCAGGCGTAGAGCCCCGACAATTCCATCCGCACGATCGAGGGCGAGTCCCCCGGCAAAGCGATACCTTCCATGGATCATCCTTTCAATCAGATACACCAGGGGCACGGCGCACCGTGCCCCTGAAACACATTGACGTCTTTTCCTTTCCATGTAGGGAAAGGCCAACAGCATCATATCACCCTGTTTTTTCCCGCCGCTCCTCCGCTGCCGCGTCCATCTGCCTGAGCCAGCGCGGATGGTGCAGTTGCGCCCAGGCCCGGGTGACCGTGCCGCGCACCATGGCGCGCAGCGTGCCCTTGTACCAGAACACCATATACACGTGGACGAAGATGGTCAGCATCAGCAGACCCGCCGCGGTCGAATGGACGAACACGGCCAGCCGCAGGGTTTCGACCGAAAAATTATGGGCAAAGTACGGCCGCCAGATGATCAACCCGGTCATCAGCAGGATGGTCAGGAGAAAACCGTTCGCCCAAAACAGCGCCTTCTGGCCGGTGTTGTACTGGCCGACATCGGAGACCTCGTGCTCGCGGCCGCGGATAACGGCCCCCAGATGGGTGAGCCAGGCAAAATCGCTCTTTTCCCAGAAGACATGGCGGATGTTGATCAGGCCCAGGAACAGCAGGCTGCACATCATGACCACGCCGAACACCGGATGCATGAACTGGGCGATCTGCGGCGCGCCCAGGATACCGGTCAGATTGAACATCGGCGAGAAGAAAAAGCCCAGACCCGAGGAGGCGAGCAGAAAGAAACACAGGGCCGTCAGCCAGTGGGTGGCCCGCTCGACCAGCGAATGGCGGGGCACGTCGGTATCGCGCCCGACCACGGCGGCAACCGACTCGTCCGGCGCCACCGCCCCCACCGACAGCCGGTGGATGACGCTGAACAGGAAAGCGGCGGCAAAGACCGTGGCAAAGATGGGTTTGGACACCTGCTTCCACACAATGGTCAGCGGGTTGATCCTCGGATTGTCCGGCAGGCCGCTGTACAGGCGCGGCTTGTCGGCGTGGTGCAGCGCGTACATCACATGGGTGCCGCCGACGCCGGGCGGGTCGTACAGGCCGGCCTGGGCAAAGCCGCGCTCCTTCAGTTCGGCGACCCGGACGGCGGCGTATTCCCGCATGTCCTCCTTGGTGCCGAAGCGGATGGCCCCGGTCGGGCAGGCCTTGGCGCAGGCCGGTTCCTGGCCGACGCTGACCCGGTCGACGCACAACGTGCATTTGTGGGCGTGCCGGTCGCGGATGCTGATCCTGGGGATATTGAAGGGGCAGCCGGTCAGGCAGTAGCCGCAGCCGATACATTTTTCGGAAATGAAATCGACAATGCCGTTGGCGTGCTGGACAATCGCCCCCGGCGCCGGACAGGCGATCAGGCAGCCGGGATTGGCGCAGTGCATGCAGCCGTCTTTTCGGATCAGCCACTCCAGCCGGCCGTCCACCTCGACCTCGTGGTAGCGCATCACCGTCCAGGTGCGGGGGCTGAGATCGATCGGGTTGTCGAGGACGCCGTGGTTATACCCCATCTCCTCGCGGGTGTCGTTCCAGGCCGAGCAGGCGACCTGGCACGATTTGCAGCCGATGCAGACTGAAACATCGATGAGTTTGGCCACCTCTTCCTGGGCGAGGCGCGCCTTGGGCGGCGGCGTCAGGAAAGTGGAGGCCGATTGCGCGAGATAATCGTGTTCTTGCAATGACATGGCGCACCTCCTCAGACCTTTTCGATGTTGACGAGAAACGCCTTGAACTCCGGCGTCTGGCTGTTGGCGTCACCCACCGAGGGCGTCAGGACGTTGGTCAGCATCGCCTTGCGAGCCACGCCCTTCTGACCCCAGTGGATGGGCAGGCCGACAATTTCCACGGTCTTGCCGTCGACCTCCAGGGCCTTGACCCGCTTCGTCACCACCGCCTTGACGATGACATAACCGCGCAGCGACGACACCTTGACCGTGTCGCCGGCCTTGACCCCGATTTTTTTGGCGAGCGTCTCGCTGATTTCGGCAAAGGCCTCCGGCTGGGTGACGGCGTTCAGCACCGCCGATTTGGTGATGGTGTGGAAATGCTCGGTCAGGCGGTAGGTGGTGCCGACATAGGGGAATTTGTCCGCTGCGCCGAAATGGGCATCGTTGGCAAACACCCGCACCGCCGGCGAGGAGATGACCTTTTCATGCAGCGGGTTGACGCCGATTGGCGACTCCATCGGTTCGTAATGCTCCGGCAGCGGCCCTTCGGCCATTTTTCCCAGGGCAAAGATACTGCCGACGCCGTCCGCCTGCATGATGAAGGGGTTGACCGGGCTGCCCGGCGGCGCGGCGGTGAAATCCGGGATGTCGAAGCCGCCCCATTTGTCGCCCTGCCAGCCGATGATCTTCCGTTTTTTATCCCAGGGTTTGCCGTTTCTATCGAGCGAGGCGCGGTTGTAGAGGATGCGCCGGTTCAGCGGCCAGGCCCAGGCCCAGCCGAGATGGTTGCCCAGACCGGACGGGTCGGCGTTGTCGCGCCGCGCCATCTGGTTGCCGGCCTCGGTCCAGCAACCGGCGTAAATCCAGCAGCCGGAGGCGGTTGAGCCATCATCTTTCAGTTGGGCGAAGCTCGCCAACTGCTGCCCTTTTTTCAGGATGGGCTTGCCCTCGGCATCGTTCAGATCCGCCAGGGCCTTGCCGTTCAACTCTTTGGCGATTTCGCTGGCCGCCGGATCGCGCGGCTGGGAATAGTTCCAGCTCATGTTGAGGAAGGATTCCTTGCCGGGTCCGCCCTCCTTTTCGTACAGCTCGCGCAGGGTCATCATGAGTTCGGCGATGATCGCGGCATCGCTCTTGCCCTCGCCGGGCGGGTCGGCGCCCTTCCAGTGCCACTGCAACCAGCGCCCGGAGTTGGTGATCGAGCCTTCCTCCTCGGCAAAGCAACTGGAGGGCAGGTTGAAGACCTCGGTCTGAATCTTGCTGGGATCGACGTCGTTGTATTCGCCGTCGTTCTGCCAGAAGTTGGCGGTCTCGCAGTCGAGCGGGTCGATGACCACCATGAATTTCAGCTTCGACAGCGCCCGGACGCTCTTGTGCTTGTTCGGCATGCAGGCGACCACGTTGTAGCCCTGGGCGATAAAGCCGTTGACCTTGCCGTTCTCCATCAGATCCATGACGTGCATGGTGTCGTAGAGCTTGTCCATCTTCGGCAGCCAGTTGTAGCCGAAATCGTTGTCCGCCGTCGCCTTGTCGCCGTACAGGGTCTTCAGCAGACTGACCATGAATTTCGGATAGTTGCTCCAGTAGTTGACCTGGCCCGGAGCCAGCATCTTCGGGGTATTGGCCGCCAGATAGGCTTTGAGGTCGGGCTGTTTCTCGTTGGGCAGGGCCAGATAGCTGGGGAG
>WQUH01000085.1 GCA_009782165.1 Pseudomonadota bacterium
AACCCAGCAGAGCCAGGCAGGCCGCGCCGCAGCCGAGCAGCGCGGTGCGGGTCATCAGGCGGCAGGCGAGCGGGATATGGGCGATCTCGACGGGCCCCAGACCAACCCCGAGATAGGGTTTGTCCACCAGGACGCCGTGGTAGTAGTTCGGTCCATTGAGGCGGACGCCCAGGGCCCCGGCAAAGGCCGCCTCGGGATACCCGGCGTTGGGACTGGCGTGGCGCGCGCCCTCCCGCCAGGCAGTGGTCAGGGCGCGGCGGGCCGCGAGTCCGGGGATACCCCAGGCGGCAAGGCCGATCAGCGGCACGGCCAGCCGGGCGGGAATGCAGTTGGCGAGGTCGTCGATCCGGGCCGCTGCCCGGCCAAAAAACAGATAGCGCGGGTTTTTGTACCCCACCATCGAATCCAGGGTATTGACCATTTTGTAGGCCACGGCAAGCGGCGCCCCGCCGACGGCCGCAAAAAAGAGCGGCGACAGCACGCCGTCGACCACGTTCTCGGCCACGGTCTCAACCGTTGCCCGGGCGATGTCGCCGGCCTGATAGCGCTCGACGTCCCGGCCGACAATCATCGCCACCTCGGAGCGGGCCCGGTCGACCGCGCCGGCGGCCAGCGACCGGTGGATCTCCATGGCCGCCTGACCGAGCGAGCGGGCGGACAGGCAGTAGAAGAGCAGCACGGTCTCGACCGCGAACCCGACCGCCCCATGCAGCCGCCATCCCCAGGCAGTGATCAGGGCGGCCAGTCCCCACCAGCCGACAATCAGGCTGAGCGCGAAAGCAAGACCTGCCAGCCGCTCATCGGCGATCCACCGGCGGAACACCGGCTCCGCCCTGGCGATGGTCCATCCCATCCAGCGCACCGGGTGCGGCAGCCGGCGCGGGTCGCCAAGCGCGGCATCCAGCGCGAAGGCCGCCGGAATGGTCAGCCAATGCAGCCAGGGCAGGAGATCGGCGCCGGTCATGCCGCATTCACCTTGCAGCGCCGACCGCGGCCCGCAGATGGCGGGCAACGGTCTCGTTGGTGGCCGCATCCTTGAGGGCGATGCGGATATAGCTTGGCCCGAGGCCGTGGAAATTGGCGCAGTTGCGGATCAACAACCGCTGTTCGGCCAGGACGCGGCAGACCTCGGGGGCGGTGCGGTCGGCGGGCAGGCCGATGAGCACATAGGAGGTGGCGCTCGGGTACAGGGTCAGCCGGTCGGCGGGCAGCCGTTGCCGGAACAGCCGCATCTCCTCGGCCAGATAGAGACGGGTGCGCCCGATGAAGGCCGCAACCGCTTCCCGGTTCGCGCCGAGAAAGCGGACCGCCTCCTGGGCCAAACCGTTCACGCTCCACGGCTGCATCAGGCGGCGAAACCGGTCGATCATCGGCGGGTTGGCCACCAGAAAACCGGCCCGCAGGCCCGGCATGCCGAAGATCTTGGAGACCGACCAGAGCACCGCGACGTTGTCCAGCAGGCAGTTGGCCATGCCTTGGCTGCGATCCGCCGCGACAAAGGGCAGGTAGGATTCATCGACCACGAACCGGACCCGCGGATGCCGGATGCACAGGTCAAGCAGGGTTCCGTGGTCGACAAGATGGCCGGTGGGATTGTTGGGGTTGCAGAGAAAAACCGTGTCGTATCCGGGCAGAACAGCCGCCAGCCGCTCGCAGTCCACGGCAAAGTCCCGCTCCGCCCTGGTCAGGAAGAATTCGGGTTCGATGCCGCAGACCCGGCAGCCGTCGGCATAGTCGGCATAGGTCGGGCCGACGATCAGCGCCTTCCGGGCCTCCAGGGCCGCGCAGGCGGTGTAGATGAACTGGGTGGTCCCGCCGCCGGCCAGCACCCGCTCGTCCGCCACGCCGAGCAGGGCGGCGATGGCGCGGGCGGCCGAGCCGGCATCGACCTCGGGCAGCACCCGGATCCGGTCCATCCGTTCCTTGAGATGGTCGATCAATCCGGGCAGGGCGCCGAGCGGATTGATGTTGCTGCTCAGATCGACGATGTCCTCCGGCTGGCAGCCCAACTGCTGCGCCAGGCCAAAGATGTTGCCGCCATGTCCCTGGATCATGGCCGCACCCGGCACAAAATAACCGCCGCCATACTCCGGGCGGGCCGTGGCGGCCGGTCTGGCTCGCTTCTGTTATTCATCGCAGCCGCTCCCGCAGGCTGACCGGCAGCAGGGCCGTCAGGGCCTCGATGTCGAGATGGGCCAGGGCATGCGCCGCCAACTGCTCGTAGGCCTGATCGCGGGCCGCCGGGCCATGCCGCCGGTCGACCTCGACCCGGTGCAGGCCAATCCCGGCCAGCCAGCGGCGGGTGATGGCCGGAGTGTCGAACAGGCCGTGCATGTAGGTGCCCACAACCCGGCCTCCCGCGCCCACACACCCGTCGCGGTCCGCGCAGGCGACGCCGTTCCGGGCCTGCACCGCCATCAGGCCGCATCCCTCGGGCGGCTCGGTTCGCCCCATGTGGATCTCGTATCCCGTGCCGGCGATGCCGTCCCAGGTGAAATCGGTCAGGGTGGTGGTCTTGGGGGCCTGCAGCACGGTTTCCACCGGCAGGAGCCCGAGCCCGGCGGTGGCGCCCGGCGCGCCCTCGATGCCTTCGGGATCGCGCACCCAGGCGCCGAGCATCTGATAGCCGCCGCAGATGCCGAGCAGATGGCCGCCGTTGGCCGCGTAGTCGAGCAGGCGGTCGCGCCAGCCGGCGTCGGTCAGCCATTGCAGATCAGCGCGGGTGGCCTTGCTGCCGGGCAGGATGACCGCGCAAAAGGGGGCCAGATCCTGCGGCTGCTCCAGATAGACCAGGCGGCAGCCGTCCAGCCCGGCCAGGGGATCGAAGTCGGTGAAATTGGAGATATGGGGCAGCCGGATCACCGCCACCGCCGGATCGGCATCCCGCTCCGGGTGAACGGGCCGGGGGCCCTCGATCACCACCGCATCCTCGGCCTCGATGCGGAAATGTCGGTACCACGGGAGCACACCGAACGCCTTTTTGCCGGTGCGCTGCTCGAGCCAGTCGATTCCGGGCTGAAAGAGGCTGAGGTCGCCCCGGAACCGGTTGATGACGAACCCGCCGATCCGCGCCTGCTGCTCGGGCGGGATGCAGGCGAGCGTGCCGACGATCTGGGCGAAGACGCCGCCCCGGTCGATGTCGGCCACCAGCACCACCGGCGCTTCGGCATAGGCGGCCATCCTGAGGTTGACGATGTCGTTGGCCATCAGGTTGACTTCGGCGCAGGAGCCGGCCCCTTCGAGGATAATCAGGTCATGGGCGCGGCGCAGCCGGTCGAGCGCGGCCCGGCTCTCGGCAAATAAAAAATCTTTCTGGCTGTACAAGGATTGGGAGGAGGCGTCCATCCAGACCGCGCCGTTCAGCACCACCTGCGAGCCCACGTCGCTCACCGGTTTGAGCAGCACCGGGTTCATGTCGCAGTGGGGCGCGGTCCGCGCCGCCTCGGCCTGGACAATCTGGGCCCGGCCCATTTCCGCCCCTTCGGGCGTCACCCCGGAATTGTTGGACATATTCTGGGCCTTGAACGGCGCCACCCGCAGGCCGCGATTGGCGAAGATCCGGCACAGGGCGGTGGCGACGACCGACTTGCCCACATCCGACCCGGTTCCGAGCACTGCCAGGCAGGCAGCTCTATGCGTCATGGTTGTCTCCCGGCCTTGGCGCGCCCGGCTTGGTTGCCGCGCAGCCTGCCATTATCCTTCGATGCCCTTGCGGGCCAGCACGCCCTGTTGGTAATAGTGTCTGATCGGCCGCATCTCGGTGACTAGGTCGGCCGTCTCCAGCACCGCCGCCGGAGCGCCCCGGCCGGTCAGCACCAGCTCCACCTCCGGCGGCCGCTGCGCCACGAGCGCAAGCAGATCCTGTTCGTCCAGCAGGCCCAGGGCGCAGGCCACGTTGATCTCGTCGGCAATGACCAGATCGAAGGCGCCGGAGGTCATGGCGGCGCCGAAGGCGGCCAGACCGCGCCGGGCCGCATCGCAATCCTCGCGGGTAGGCGTGCGGACCAGCATGCACCCCAGGCCGTACTGGGCAACCGTGATGGCGTCCGCCAGACGGCGCAGGATGTGGAGTTCGCTGTAGTCGGCGTTTTTGACGAACTGGCCGATGTACACCCGCAGCCCCGCCCCGGCGGCCCGCACGGCCAGGCCGAGCGCGGCGGTGGTCTTGCCCTTGCCGTCGCCGGTATAGATCTGCACAAATCCCCGCATGCGCGGTCACTCCCCGAAAACGGCGTTTTTGCATCGTCCGGCCGCCCCGGCCGCCGGATCATCGTTTCATTTCTGGCCGCAGAGCCTCTATTAGAGAATCGCGGCCAAACAGTCAACAGCTTATATGCGGCTTGCACGAGTCCGGCCGGATTTCCTTGCGCAACTCGTCCTCGTCCGGGTCTTTTGCCTGCAAGCCGTCAACAGCACCGCATGCCTTACCGGCATACTGTTCCGCAACCCGCGCCTCCTGTACAGCCGGATAATGGGTCTCGGCACATCATGACCAGAAAGAGGCAGATAGCGCAACCGCACATGCCACAGCATCGCCGCTGCTTCTCTTTCCTATTGTTTTTATTCAACAAAAAAATACAGGCTCGCCGCCGTATTTTTTTTCTTCCCACTTTTTCCTGCCGAAACCATGGAACGAAAAGGGGTTATATGATGCCCAGGGACGGTAAGATAAAAACAGAGGATTATCGAGATTTCGCGAGCAAAATGGAGCTATGAGCGGATTGTCTCTGGTGGATATCTTGTTGGCAACTGTACATCTCTCAATTCATCATTTTGATATTATTCTATATTGTGGAGAATTCAATAAAACAGACGTTGTTGTTGAGGGTTATACGGCCTGGCGTTTGTAACGCCTTATTGCTCCGAGAAGGCCCATGCCGTTGTCAATCGCCCTATCCGCATCGTGAAATCACCGCAAAACGCTTTTGACCGCCCGCCGGATATTCGGTAGATCATCGCCATTAGTTCGGTTGCCCTGCTCCCATGACCCTCTAGCCCAAAGGAAACGTCTCGATATGATCTGGAATACGATCAGGAAATCCCTGCACAGCACCCTGCCGGACAGTGAATACGGCCTGTGGATCAAACCGCTGGAATGCCGGCTGCAAGAGGGACAACTGCTCGAACTTTCCGGACCCGACCGTTTTTTCTGCGCCTGGGTGGAGGATCATTACCTTGACCGCATCCGCAGCGCCGCGCGCGAGCTTGGCGGGATCGCGGACGTCCGCCTGACCGTCGCCGCCAACCGTCCCCGCCCGTTTGCCAGCGGCAAAGGCGGCCAACTGCTGCTGCCCGGCGCCGAGCCGCCGCCCCGGCCGCGCTCGCTGCATCCCGCCTTCACCTTCGAGCAGTTCATGGTGGGCGAATCGAACCTGCTGGCCCAGTCGGCCTGCAAAGCCCTGGCCGCCGGCGATTCCACCTTCGGCCACTGCCTGTTCATGAACAGCGGCACCGGGCTGGGCAAGAGCCACCTGACCCAGGCCGTGGTCCACCAGGTGCTGCGGACCGCGCCCTCCACCCGGGTGCAGTACCTGACCGCCCAGCAGTTCTCCGCCGAGATGGTGCGGAGCATCCGCGCCAATGCCATGGAGCAGTTCAGCAAACAGTTCATCACCAACTGCGATATGCTCCTGGTCGAGGACGTCCACATCCTCCCCGGCAAAACCAAAACCCAGGAGGAACTCAACCTCATCCTCGATTACCTGATCAAATCGGGCACCAGGGTGATCCTGACCTCGGCGTTGCCGCCGGGCAAGCTGGCGGGTCTCGACAACGACTTCCTCAGCCGCATGACCTCGGGGCTGGTCGCCGGGATCGAGTCGCCGGATTACGAAACCAGGGCCCGGATCATCCGCCACAAGATGCGGATCCACGGCCTGGGAACCGACGAGGATCTGGTGGGATTCATGGCCGAACACCTGCGCACCGACATCCGCCGGATGGAGAGCGCCATCATCGGCATCAAGGCCAAGTCCTGCCTGCGGGGCACCCCGCCGGACCTGGCCATGGTGCGGGAGGTGGTCCAGGGGATGGGGCTGGGGAGTGCGGAGGAAATCACCGGCGAGACCATCCGCACCCTCATCGAGTGTCAGTTCCGGGTCAGCGCCGATGAGCTGCGGTCGCGGTCGCGTCAGCGCGCCATCGCCTTTCCCCGGCAGGTCGGCATGTACCTCACCCGCAAGTTCACCAACCAGTCTTTAGCCGACATCGGCAGCTTCTACAACCGCGACCACTCCACGGTCCTCCATGCCATCAAGACCATCACCAGGGACATG
>WQUH01000086.1 GCA_009782165.1 Pseudomonadota bacterium
ACCGAGTTCCACATGCCCAAGGGCGCCTGGAACAACCCGGACGACCGGCGCACCGGCCACGCCTATGCCTGGCACTTCCTGGTCAGCGGCTGGACAACGATGTGGCGCGGCCTGAGCCAGTCCTATTTCAGCCGCGGCTATCTGGAAGAGGTCAACGCCGGCAACGCCAACACCTGCAACTGGCTGCAGGGCGGCGGCATCAATCAGGACGGCGAGATCCACGCGGTCAACAGCTTTGAATGTTCGAGCTGCGGCACCGGCGCCTGCGCCATCAAGGACGGGCTGAACCATGCCGCCGCCATCTGGAACCCGGAAGGCGACATGGGCGACATTGAAATCTGGGAAATGGCCGAGCCTCTTTTATTCCTGGGCCGCAACATCAAGACCAACTCCGCCGGCTACGGCAAGTACCGCGGCGGCGCGGGCTTCGAATCGCTGCGCATGGTCTGGAAGGCGCAGGACTGGACCATGTTCTTCATGGGCAACGGCTACATGAACAGCGACTGGGGCATCATGGGCGGCTACCCCTCGGCCGCGGGCTACCGCTTCGAGGCGCACAAGACCGGCCTGAAGGAGCGCATCGCCAAGGGCCAGAGCCTGCCGCTGGGCAGCGACGGCAACCCGGACGACGGCAACTTCGAGAAGCACATCAGCCGCAGCGCCATGGTCAAACGCGACCAGCAGTGCATGACCACCGAGGACTGCTACGACAACTACGACCTGTACCTGAACTACATGCGCGGCGGCCCCGGCTTCGGCGATCCGATCGACCGCGAGGTGGCGGCCGTCGAGAACGACCTGAACGGGCAAGTCCTGTTGGCCGAATTCGCGGAAAAGGTCTATGGCGCGGTGTGCCGCCAGGATGAGCAGGGCGTTTGGCATGTCGATCCCGAGGCCACCGCCCGGCGGCGCGCCGAGATGCGCAAGGAGCGCATCGCCCGCGCCCAGCCCACGCGCGACTGGATGAGGAAGGAGCGCGAGCGCATCCTGCGCAAGGATGCCTCGGTGCAGGTGCGGCACATGTATGCCACCAGCTTCGGGCTGTCGTCCAAGTTCCTCGACAGCTTCCGCAAGTTCTGGACCCTGCCGCCCGAATGGACGATCGAAGAGGCCGAACTGGGCGTGCCCAGCTATGGCTCCAAGTTCCGCGTCGATCTGTCCAAGCTGCCGGACGTGCGCACCGTCGTACTGGTTGAAGAGTAATCCCACACCCCCAAGGGAGACGAACATGAGTAGCTATACCCAGGAACAGATCGGCCACATGGTGGACGGCACCCTCGATTGGGACACCACTTTGCGCATGCTGTCCATGCCCAAGGACGGCGACCGCTTCGAGAAGTATGTCAAGGCCCTGCAAGCCAAAACTGGCATGAAAGATGCTATAGTATTGCCGCTGGGGCCGCACCTGTACATCGTCAGCGATGTGTATACCAAAAAATGGGAAATCAAGTGCGATTGCGGGCATCGGTTCTGCGATTATCGGGAAAACTGGAAACTCAATGCGCTGGTGTATGTGCGCGATTCCAAGGACGCGATGAACGAGGTCTACCCCGACCTGATGTCGCCCGACACCGCGTGGCAGGTGTACCGCGAGTACTACTGCCCGCAGTGCGGCTGCATGCACGACGTGGAAGCGCCGACCCCGTGGTATCCGGTGCTGCACGACTTCGAGCCGGACATCGAGACCTTCTATAACGAGTGGGTCAAGCTGCCGCTGCCGGAAAAGGCGTAACAGGCGCAACAACAGCCCCCCCGGCCCGACTGGCGATTCGCTGGAAGGGCCGGGGATCACTTTTGATCCGACTGACGAGACCGAGGCATTTTCGAGGAGGCGCTTTCCGGACAAGGTTCGCTTGACTTGGCGGATACCGCCGCGACACTGAGCACAACATGCTGTTCCCCGCCTGGAAAGGAGGTTGCCGTGACAGATCGCAAGGCATGCAAAAACACCCTCTATCCCAGCCCCGGCAACGAGCGCGCCGTCTATGCCGCTTGGGAGGCTTTTCTGGTCGGCATCCCGCCGCGCCAGGATGGCGTGCTGCGGCCGGTGGTGCAGACCTCGTGGCAGCGCAGCCGGGAGGCGCATGTCGATCCGCGCAGTATCTGCGGCGCCTGCCCGCCGGTGTCGGACGACGCCCTGCGGCGATTGCGCGAAAAACAGCATGAACTGGTCGAGGCGAGCGCGCCCGCCATGGCCTATGCCCGCGACTTTCTTTCGGAAACCGGCACGATCATGGTGCTGACCGACAGCCACTCCACCATCCTCGACTTTGAAGGCGACACGCGCACCAAACGGTGCGCCGAAGACATCCGCCTCATCCCCGGCGTCAACTGGACCGAACGCTGTTGCGGCACCAACGCCATCGGCACCGCGCTGGCGGTCGGTCAGCCGGTGCAGATTCATTCGGCCGAGCATTTTGCCGAACACCTCAAACGATGGACCTGTTCAGCCGCCGTGGTGCGCCATCCGTTCGACGGAGAAATCCTCGGCGTGCTCGATGTCTCGGGGCTGTCGGCGTCCTACAGCCGACAGAATCTGGCGCTCGTTATCGCCACCGCCGCCCGGATCGAGAACCGCCTGATGCTGATCGAGACCGAGCGGCGCTACCGCCTGCTCGATCAGGCCATGGTCCAGTGGGTCGGCGCCGGCCAGTCCGGGGCGGTGCTGTTCGATTACCGCGGTGCGCCGATTAAAATCAACGACAACGCCCGGCTGGCGATCATGGACGCGGGCGGCGATCCGCGTTGGCTGGAGACGCGCCACATCCCGGCGCTGGCCGTCAGCACCGGGTCAGCCGACCTGCCCGGATGGATTCGGCCCGAATGGCTGCATCCCATGGCGGCAGGCAACGAGCGGCTCGGCACCCTGCTGGTCATCCCCGCCTCGCGCCGGGTCGCCCGGATGGTCAGCCTGCCGCGCGACCCCGCGCCGCTGACCGAAGGGATTATGGATGCGCTGGTGTTCCAGCACGACAGTATGCAACAGGTGGTCAACCGGACACGCCAGCTTGCCGGCGTGCAGACGCCGGTGCTGTTGCAGGGGGAAACCGGCACCGGCAAGGAGGCCTTCGCGCGCGGTCTGCACGGCACGCGCAAGGGCGCCTACATGGCGCTGAACTGCGGCAGCCTTTCCCGCGACCTGCTGGCCAGCGAACTGTTCGGCCATGTCGAGGGCGCCTTCACCGGCGCGCGCAAGGGCGGCATGCCCGGCAAGATCGAGGCGGCCCACGGCGGCACCCTGTTCCTCGACGAAATCGGCGAGTTGCCGCTCGACATGCAGCCGTTGCTGCTGCGCGTACTGGAGCAGGGCGAAGTCTGCCGGCTGGGCGAGAATACGCCGCGCCGCGTCGAGTTCCGTCTGGTGGCCGCCACTCACCGCGACCTGCGCGAGGAGGTGGCTGCCGGGCGGTTCCGCCGGGATCTGTACTACCGGATCGCCGTCACCAGCCTGCATGTGCCGCCGCTGCGCGAGCGCGGCGACGATGTGCTGCTGCTGGCGCAGCATTATCTGGTGCATTTCCGCCGCGAAGCCGGACGGCCCGCCGAATCCCTGGCCTATGACGTGGCCGCCAGCCTGCTGGCCTACGACTGGCCCGGCAATGTGCGCGAGTTGCGCAACGCGATGGAGGCGGCTGTGCTGGTCAGCGAAGGTCTGCCCATCGCGCTTTCGATGCTGCCGCCCGAATTGCAGCAAGCGGTCGCCTCGGAGGCGGCGCCGCCGCCCGTTGATCTGGCGAAGGCCGCGGCCGTCAGATTGGATGAGGCCCAGGCCATCGCCATCCGTCAGGCCATTGCCGCCGCCGGCGGCAACCTGACGCGCGCGGCCCGCCAGCTCGGCATCGCCAAAAGCACCCTCTACGCCAAGATGCGGGCCTATGGCCTGAGCCGAACCGCGTAGAGGATCGAAATCGGCCTGGGCATGTTTCGGCTGTGCCGCGCCTGCCTGGGCAATCGGAGAGGAATGTTTCTTCGTTTTCCGGTTCGCTCAGGGCAAGACGCGCCGCCGCTGATCTTCCTGTGGCCGCTGAACCACACCACACCCGCACTGACTCTGGAGAGACCGACATGACGACAAACCCTGCCACCGACACCCCGATCTGGTCCCCCACCCCTGCCCGCGCGAATGCGGCGCAACTGTCCGAATTCATGCGACAGGCCGAGGCGATCGCCGGTTACCCGATCCGCGACTACCAGACGCTGCACGCCTGGTCGCTGCGCGCCGCCCCGGATTTCTGGAAACTGGTCTGGGATTTTTCCGGGATCATCGGCTCCCAGGGAGAGACGCCGATACGCAATGTCGAGATGATGCGGGGGGCGCGGTGGTTCCCCGAAGGGCAGCTCAACTATGCGGAAAATCTGCTGCGGGACAGCGCCAACCAGGAAGCCCTGGTTTTTTGGGGAGAAGACAAGGTCAAGGTGCGCATGACCCGGCAGGAACTCCGCCGGGAAGTCGCCCGCTTTGCCGCCGCTCTGACGGCGGCGGGGGTCGGGGTCGGCGACCGGGTTGCCGCCTACATGTCCAACATGCCGGAAACCCTGATCGCGCTGCTGGCCACCGCCAGCCTGGGAGCCGTCTTTACCAGCGCCTCGCCGGATTTCGGCGTGCCGGGCGTCCTGGACCGTTTCGGCCAGACAGAGCCGAAGGTGCTGATCGCCTGCGACGGCTACTGGTATGCGGGCAAGTCCATCGATATCCGCGAGAGGCTTGCCGAACTGGCAAAACGCTTGCCGAGCCTCCGGCGGATCGTCGTTGTTCCGTATCTCAGCCTGGGGTCCGGGATGGATATCCGGGGCATCGACAAGGCGCTTTCCTACCAGGATTTCACCGCCCCGCACGCCCATGTCGAACACATCGAATTCCGCCGGATGCCGTTCAACCATCCGTTGATTATCATGTATTCTTCCGGCACGACCGGCACTCCCAAGTGCATCGTGCACGGAGCGGGCGGCACCCTGATGCAGCATGTGAAGGAGCACCGGCTGCACTCGGATGTCAAAGAGGGCGACCGCCTGTTCTACTACACCACCTGCGGCTGGATGATGTGGAACTGGCAGGTTGCGGGGCTGGCGTCCGGGGCTACGCTGATGCTGTACGACGGCAGCCCGTTCGTCAATGAACACCGTATCCTGTGGGATTATGCCGAGACGGAAAAGATCACCCATTTCGGCACCTCCGCCAAGTACCTCGAGGCCTTGGGCAAATCCGGCCTGCGTCCGGCGGAGCGGTACCCCCTGACCGCCCTGCGCGCCATCCTTTCGACCGGCAGTCCGCTGGCGCCCCGGAGTTTCGACTTCGTGTACCAGCACATCAAAGAGGATGTCCAGCTCGCCTCCATCTCAGGCGGCACCGACATCATGTGCTGTTTCGTGCTCGGCAATCCGATGCAGCCCGTCTGGCGCGGTGAAATTCAGTGTGTCGGTCTGGGGTTCTCGGTCGAGGCCTGGAATCAGGACGGCCAGGCCGTGATGGAAGAAAAGGGGGAACTGGTCTGTACCCGGCCCTTCCCCAGCATGCCGGTCAGTTTCTGGAACGATCCCGATGGCGGAAAATATACCGCCGCCTACTTCGAGCGCTTTCCCGGCGTCTGGCACCACGGCGATTTTTGCGAAATGACCCGGCATGGGGGAGTGATCATCTATGGCCGTTCCGACGCCACCCTGAACCCCGGCGGCGTGCGGATCGGCACGGCGGAGATTTACCGGCAGGTCGAGCAGTTGCCGGAAGTCGCCGAAGCCATTGTTATCGGGCAGGAGTGGCCCCCGGAAGGCCCCACCGATGTGCGGATCGTGCTCTTTGTCCGCCTGAGCGACAACACGACGCTCGACCAGGCGCTGGAGGACAGGATGCGCCAGGTCATTCGCGCCAATGCCACGCCGCGGCATGTCCCGGCAAAAATACTGCAAGTGGCGGATATTCCCCGCACCAAAAACGGCAAGCTGGTGGAACTGGCGGTGCGCAACGTCGTGCATGGCCTGCCGGTCAAAAACATCGACGCCCTCGCCAACCCGGAGGCGCTGGCCTACTTCGGCAACCGGGCGGAGTTGAACTCATGACCCGCTCCTGACTGTTCGCCGCAATCGCCTCTGTCCACACCGCATCCTGCCGGTTGCACCGGCAGACCAATCGTCAACCGCCAGGTTTTCGGCCTGGCGGTTGACGCCCGACAGCCTGCCCGGCTCAGACAATCACGATCTCGTCCGTTCCGGGCGTCAGCTTCTCGCCGCCTTGGTCGGCGACCAGAAAGGTGTTCTCCAC
>WQUH01000087.1 GCA_009782165.1 Pseudomonadota bacterium
GATGCGCTCTGCGGCGAAGAGGGCGATGACATCCTGACTGGTGGAATCGGTGATGATTTCCTCGATGGCGGCGCCGGCGTCGATACCATGGTCGGCGGCAGCGGTGACGACGTCTACGTTGTCGATAACATCGGTGATGTGGTGATGGAAAACCCGGACGAGGGCAACGATACAGTCAACGCCAGCATCACCTACACGCTGGGTGCCACTGTCGAGAACCTGACCCTGACTGGTACTGACAATATCGACGGCACCGGCAACGACTTGAATAACATCCTCACCGGTAATGCCGGCGACAACAGTCTTTCCGGCGGTGACGGCGACGACTGGTTTTACGGTGGCGGCGGCAATGACCGGCTTGCCGGCGATGCCGGCGACGATACATTATACGGTGGAGACGGTGATGACATCCTCGATGGGGGTGCTGGCAACGATGCGCTCTGCGGCGAAGAGGGCAACGACATCCTGACTGGTGGAATCGGTAATGATTTCCTCGATGGCGGTAACGGCGACGACATCCTGGCCGGTGGATCGGGCAACGATATTCTCAGCGGCGGCGCCGGTAACGATACCTTCGTTTTCGAGTCGATCCTCGACGGCATTGACAGCATCACCGATTTTACCAGCGGCCAGGACCGGCTGGAGCTGGCGCAGCGCGAGCTGAGCGATCTGCTGGCCGAAATGCGGGAAAATAATGGCCTGCTGCCGGAATCGCGCTTTACTGCCAACAACACCGGCGCGGCGACGGACGCGAGCCAGCGCATCATCTACGACCTGAAGACAGGGGCGTTATGGTATGACGCCGATGGTTCCGGCCAGGGCGTGGCCACGCAGTTCGCCACCCTCAGCAACAAGCCAAACAACCTGAAGGCCAGCGACTTCTTTACCGCCGCCTCGTAAAGTCTTCCGGTATATCGCCCGCGCCATGCCGTTTCCCGAAAGCGGCATGGCGTGGTTTTGCCGACAATTAGCTAAAAAAAGTAGTCATTCTGCGCGAAGCGAAGCGAAGTCGCAGAATCCATTTAGGAAAAGACTGGATTCCGCGACTTCGCGCGGAATGACGCAAAGAATGTCATTTCGACCGCGAGCGAAGCGTGGCGGGAGAAATCTCAGCGAAGGAGCAGAGATTTCTCGTCGCTACGCTCCTCGAAATGACAAGGGTTGGTAGTTGTATGTCCAGCAATTCAATTACGGTTTAATAACTTTTCCTTCTTTCTTCATCATCCACTTCCCATGGACCAACCCGCCTTTTCCTCCTCCGCTTCTCTCTTCGCCTGTGCCCGGCATGTGGCCAAGCTGCGCGGCTATGCGGAACTGGAAGAGGCGCTGGCCGATTTGCTTGCCGCCAGGTCTGCCGCCGGCTTACCGGAGAGCATGGAGACCATCCGGCAAACGGCAAGGACGTACCGCCTGGCCGCCGAGGCGCGGCGGTTGAAGCCGGAACTACCCTTGCCCCCAGCGGTGGTGGAATTGAAAAGCGGTCGTTTCCTGGTGTTGCTCGAAAACGGGCATAACACGGTGACGCTCTACGACGCCCAGGCCGGCGCCGAGGCACGCGGTGCCGAGACGCATGGCGTCGAAGCGCAGACGGCCGATCTCGCCGCCTTCCTCGATGCCTGGACGGGCGGCGCGCTGATGTTCGACGCCGTCAATACCGCCTTGGCCTGTTTTGTCCTGGCGGCGCGGGAACACCAGATCGAACTGACCCCGGACCGCCTGGCCCATGAATATGGGCTGGGCAAGGACGAGATCGCGCCGGCCCTGTTTTTGCGCATGGCCAAAGAACAGGGATTACAGGCGGGATTGAAGCGCCTTTCCTGGAACGACCTGGCGCGGCTCGATAAAGCCTGGCCGGTGATCGCGGTGATGAAAGACGGCGGTCATATGCTCTTGGGCGGGATGCGCGATGACACCTTGTTTTGCTTTGATCCACTGGCGCCGGCGGGCTGGCAGCGGCTGAGCCGCGAGGAGTTCGCGCCGCACTGGAGCGGCAGGCTGTATCTGTTGAAACGCTCATGGAAGCTGTCCGACCCGGAGCAACCGTTTGGCCTGCGCTGGTTTCTGCCGGAGATCCTCAAGCAGAAGGCGGTGTTTTTCGACATCGCCCTGGCCGTGCTGTTTGTTTCGGCTATCGCCCTGGTGACGCCGATCTTCTTTCAGATCGTCATTGATAAAGTCTTGGTCAATCAGGCGCTGACGACACTGCATACGCTCGGCATCGGTATGGCCGCTGCCCTGATCGTCAACGCCGCTCTCGATTTCCTGCGCGACTACTTGCTCTTGCACGCCACCAACAAGATCGACCTGCGGGTGACGGGCCGCACCTTTCGCCATCTACTCAGCCTGCCGCTGCAATTTTTTGAACGCATGACCGCCGGCGTCGTCACCCAGCATATCCAGCAGACCGCCCGCATCCGCGAGTTCCTGACCGGACAGGTCTTTCTCACCATGCTCGAGACGGTGTCGCTGTTCGTCTTTTTGCCCTTTCTCTTTTTCTACAGCGTCAAACTGACCGCCATCGTCCTCACCTGCACGGGACTGATCGCCGCCATCATCGCCGCCCTGATCGTGCCGTTCAAACGGCGGCTGAACGCCCTCTACGAGGCGGAAGGCAAGCGCCAGGCCATGCTGGTCGAGACCATCAACGGCATGGCCACGGTCAAGGCCATGGCCATCGAGCCGCTCCTCAGAGAACGCTGGGAAAACCGCGTCGCCAATGCTGTCGATATGCAGTTCCGCGTCGGGAAAATCTCGGTCACCGCCCGTTCGCTGACGCAATTTATGGATCGCTTGATGACCGTCATTATCATCTGGGTCGGCGCCGGCGCTGTCTTTGACGGCAGCCTGACCGTGGGCGCCCTGATCGCCTTTCAGATGCTGGCCGGTCGCGTCACCTCGCCCTTGGTGCGCCTGGTCGGCCTGATTCATCAGTACCAGGAGGCGGCGCTGTCGGTGCAAAAACTCGGCATCATCATGAACTCGCCGGCGGAATGGGGCGCCGGACGGCACGGGGCCAGGCCGAAACTGACCGGCGATATTGTTTTCGAGCGGGTCAATTTCCGTTACGCCCCGGATCTGCCCGATTCGCTGAGCGAGCTGTCGCTGACCATCCCGGCGGCCTCGGTCTTCGGCCTGGTCGGCCCCAGCGGTTCCGGCAAGACGACGCTGACCCGGTTACTGCAAAAGGTCTGCCTGCCGACGGCAGGCACCATCCGCCTCAGCGGCTGCTATCTGAACGAAATCGATACCGCCCATCTGCGCCGCCGCATGGGTGTGGTTTTGCAGGAGTCCTTCCTCTTCCGCGACACAGTGGCCGGCAATATCCGCGCCGGCCAGGCCAAGGCCGGTCGTGAGGAGATCATCCGGGCGGCGGTCTTGGCCGGGGCCGACGAGTTCATTGTCAATCTGCCGCAGGGTTACGACACCATGCTCGAGGAAGGGGCAAAGAATCTCTCTGGCGGCCAGCGCCAGCGTCTGGCCATTGCCCGCGCCCTCTTGACCGATCCGGAAATCCTGATTTTCGATGAGGCGACCAGTTCGCTCGACCCGGAGAGCGAGCGCATCATCCGTGAAAACCTGAAACAAATCGCGAGAAACCGCACCGTCATCATCGTCTCGCACCGGCTGTCGATGCTGAAGGACGCCGACAATATTCTGGTGCTCGAACGCGGCAAAGTGGTTGGCCTCGGACCGCATCAGCAGCTTTTGACCAGTTGCCCGCTCTACAAAAAGCTGTGGACGCAGCAAATGGAACTGTAGGAGCTGTGATGGATTTTCTCGACTATCAGCCCGACCCGGCCAGGATCGAGCGTAAGCCGGTGCCGGGCAAAATCCGCTGGGTGCTCTATCTGATTCTTCTGACCCTGGCCGGCGTCGTCTTGTGGGCGGCGTTGTTCAAAGTTGACCGCGTGGTGACGGCTGAGGGCGAACTGATCACCGATACGCCGGAGTTGATCGTCCAGCCGCTGGCCACCGCCGCCATCCGCGCCATCAAAGTCAAGGTCGGCGATGTGGTGGAGAAAGATCAAATACTCGCCACCCTCGACCCGACCTTTGCCGAGGCCGACGAAAGCCAACTGCGGGTGCGAGGGGTATCGCTCTCCGTGCAGTTGCGGCGCATCGAGGCGGAACTGCATGGCGCCGCTTTTACGCCAAAACCAGAAGAGGGCGAGCAGGGCAAGCTGCAAGAACAGGTCTTGCGCCAGCGCCGCTTAGCTGTGGCTCAGAACCGGCGGCTCAGCGACGACCAGGCCGCCGCCTTAAAGGCCAAATTGGAGCTGAACGCTGTCCAGCGCCAGGCTCAGGAGCGGCAGCAAAAAATCCTGCGTGACCTCGAAGGGACGGTGGCCAAACTGCCGCGCGACGAGGAAAACCGCCTGCGCCTGATTGACGCCGGTAAATCCCGCGCCCAGGCCGAAGACGCGGTGCGGCAATTGCAAGCCGAAGAGCAGGTGACGCGCCGCGAGCTGGCCCAGGTCGAATCGACGTGGCAGAAGTTTGTCGAGGAGCGCAACCAGGAATTGGTTGAACATCAGGTGGAGTTGCGCAGCGAACTGGAAAAGATTGGTGACGAGCTGCGCAAGGCGTCGCGGATGCGTGAACTGATTACCCTACGCGCCCCGGGAAAAGGCATCGTTTTGAAACTGGCCGGGCGCTCGGTCGGCTCGGTCTTGCAGCAGGCCGAGCCGTTCATCGTCCTCGTCCCCTATGACAGCCTCTTGGAAGCCGAGGTCAACGTCACCGGCAAGGATATTGGCCGTATCCGCCTGGGTGACAGCGTCCGCATCAAGCTTGACGCCTTCCCCTTTCAGCGCCACGGCGTTTTGCCTGGCGCGGTGCGCGTCATCGGCGCCGGCACCGATGCCCATGAGGGCCAGCAGCCACGGACGCCGCAGGAGGCGGAAGAAGGCCGGGTCTACAAAACCAGGATCAAATTGCTGTCGGCCACACTGCGCGATGTGCCGCCGGATTTCCGCTTACTGCCGGGGATGCGTGTGCGGGCCGAGATCAAGGTTGGCACCCGCTCGGTGCTGTCGTATTTCCTCTATCCGATTATTCGGGCACTCGACGAGAGCTTCCGCGAACCGTGATTCCAGGAGACAGGAAACGGGCGCCAGGTGCCAACAGCCTGTCCCCTGAAACCTGTTTCCTGACACCTGTAACCTGGCACCTGATCCCTGAACTTCCATGCGCAAATTGTTGCTCCTTTTCCCAATCGTCATTTTGATTCTTTCCGGCTGCGGCGCCATAACCGGCATCCCTTCACATGGCGGCGGCAAGCGTTTCGCCACCGAACAGGAATTGGTAGCCGCCGCTGCCAGGGCCGCCATCGCCCATCTCGACCTGACGCCACTGAAGGGCAAGAAAGTCAGCCTGTTCATCAATCCCATGGGTGACACCGGCTCCGGCAACCTGGCCGGTGGCCGGCTGTCGCTGGTGTCGCAGCTTCGTGGCCAATACCTGCAAAACCCGGAAGTGCGCGAAAACATGATCTATCCGCGTTACACCACGCACAGCGAAAGCGACAGCAGCCAGACCAGCACGTCTGATGATGGGTTCAATTCGGGAACGACCACATCGACCACGCATTCGACTCAAGACAGCGAAGGGCTGCACAACGCCCCCAGCCAGACGGTCAGCAGCCAGAAGGGCGCCGGCGCCAACCTGCAATACGGCGCCGATTACCAGGGCCTGGGCGCTTTCCACAACTCCGAGGACATGACCCATCCCTCGGACGACCTGCGCTGGCTGACCGGTCTGTTCGAGTCCTGCCTGTTTATCCAAGGTATCCGCATCGTGCCGCCGTCCGAGGCCGAACTCGACGTCTATATCACCATTGATATTTTCGGCACCGTCTACACGCGCGTCGATTGGCTCTTGGCCAATAACGAAATCCTGCGAGCCCGCATGTCTATCGACATCATGGCCGTCAGTCACGACAGCGGCGTCATGGTGATGGCACCGCGCCGGTCGGCCATGGAAGCCGAATACGACGAGCAGTACATCCTGTGGGCCGGGCCGGTGTCGATCAAAAAATCTATCAATAATTTCGTGCCGCTCGCCGACACCATCCCTGACGATTCAGACAAGGAGTGGCCAGCCGCAAAACGCCGCGTCTCCGAAACACCGCCACGGCCTTTTCAGGATAGGAGCGAACAGGGGGAATGAATGCGCGCC
>WQUH01000088.1 GCA_009782165.1 Pseudomonadota bacterium
GGATCTTCCGGTCCTTGAAGTCGGCCATCAGCGTCCGCAGGGCGATCTCTGTCTTGGCCACCAGCATCACCCCCGAGGTGTCCTTGTCCAGGCGATGGACAATGCCCGGCCGGCCGGCGTCGGCCGAGGGCAGATCCCGGCACCGGTGCAGCAGACCGTGCACCAGGGTGCCGCTGCGGTGGCCTCCGGCCGGATGCACGACCAGGCCGGGTGGTTTGTCGATGACAAGAATGTGCGCATCCTCATGGAGCACGGCAAAATCGATCTGTTCCGGAACAAGCTCGAGCGGCGACGGCGGCGGCAGGACAACGGCGACGGTTTCGCCAGGCCGCAAACGATGCCCGGCCTTGACCTGGCTGCCGTCGACCAGCGCATGGCCGGCAACGATCAGCCTGTGCAAGGCGGAGCGGGTGTGCTCGGGATATGTGTCGGTCAGAAAATGATCGAGCCGCTGGCCGGCATCGATCGGGGCAACAACAAAAACAGCCGGCAGGGCGGCGGAAGGGCCGTCGGCTGCAAGCGGCGATTCCTCCTTCCCCGGCCCGGTCATGGGATGTATGCGCCTGGCGCAATCAGCAAAAGAGTTTTTCGATCTGTTGCGCTATCTTCGCCTCTTCCATCTGCTTGGCCAGCGACAGCTCCTTGACCAGCAGATTTTTGGCGGTGTCCAGCATCTTCCGCTCGCCGTAGGACAGGTCTTTGTCCTCCCTCAGCAGGAACAGATCCCGCAGCACCACCGCCACCTCGAACACCGAACCGGTCTTGATTTTTTCCATGTACTCGCGATACCGGCGATTCCAGGTCTGCGCCGTGATCTTGACATCGCGCTCCTTCAGGATCTCGATCACCTTGGGCACGTCCTCCCCGGAGATGATCGCCCGCAGGCCGAATTTGCTGCTGGTGGCGATCGGGATCATGATCGTCATATCGTTATCCAGGATTTTCATCACGTAAAACCGCTGATCGATCCCGCCAATGGTCTGCGTTTCTATGGACTCGATGAGTCCCACGCCATGGGCCGGATAGACAGCCATGTCACCTTTTGCAAACACACGCCCCTCCGAATACTCTGAAACCTGCCGGCTGCACCACACCGCTGACCGTATTCTTAAAATACTATACTATCATATCTTTTCATTCTTGGCAAAGGCTGTCTCCAGCCAGCGGGAGCAACTCCGGGCAAAAATGCGGCAAAACAAGACGAGGCATCCGTTGCCAGGGCGAAATGTTTTGTGTTGTATTTACAGCCCGTTGATCCGATTCATGCAGACGTCGATGCCCTCGCGGACGAACAGTTCGCCGGCCTCGACCGCCAAGGTTTTCCGCTGATCGAACAGGAGCTGTTCGTCACTGCTCAGGCGCGACAGCACGAACTGGTCGACAGGCTGCCCCTGTTCCGCGGGACCGGCCAGGGGGCGGCCGATGCCGATTTTCATCCGGGCGAAATCCTGGCTGCCGAGATGCTGGATAATGGACCGGATGCCGTTATGGCCGCCGGAGCCGCCACGGGACACCAGCTTGACCCGGCCCGCCGCCAGATCGATGTCGTCGTGCAGCACCAGGAGATGTTCCCGCGGGATGGCGAAGTAGTCAAGGAAAGAGCGGATACATTCGCCGGAGCGGTTCATGTAGGTTTGCGGCTTCAGCAGGAAAATCTGCCCGCCCCAGGCCCGTCCCTGACAGCAGAGTCCCTTCATTTTGAGGGTATCGACCCGCCAGCCGTGGCTTTCGGCAATATGGTCGATGAACAGAAAACCGATGTTATGCCGGGTCAGATGATATTCCCGGCCGGGGTTCCCGAGACCTGCAAGTAAAAATCGCCGATCTGCCATGGCGGTACAGAGGAAAACAGAGAAAACGAGCCGAAGGATGCCTTCGGCTCGTCGACGACGCGGACAGCACCGGGCGCTGCCTGGGGGTTACACGCAACCGCGCGCTGATACGCTATTGGACATTCACGCAGGTCACGTCGGGTTTTTCCAGCATCTCGACATTGGCCGGGAGCGGCAGATCGCCATAGGTCAACCCTGCGCCTCCCTGCTCCAGCGGGGTAATATCGACCTGGATGACATCGGGTATGTCGAGCGGGCAGCCGCGCAACTGGACGACATCCTTGTGGATGTGCAGCTCGCCTCCCAGATCGACGCCCTTGGCGGTGCCGACATACTGGATCGGCACGGTGAACCTGGCGGCCTTGCGCAGATCGATCTCAAGAAAATCGACATGGAGCAGTTGACCGGTGGCCGGATCCTTCTGGACCTCCTGCACCAGCACGTGCCGCTCGCCGACGGCGTCGCCTTCGACCGTCAGGGTGACAACCGCATTGCGGCCATGAATGGACATGAGGTCTTTATGCAGCTTCGGCGTCTCGAATTGCAGCGAAACAGCGGCCTTGCCGCCGCTATACAGGTTGGCGGGCGTCATCTCGCGCATCCGCAACTGCCGCATCGGGCCCTTGCCGAAAACCGTGCGCACCTTGGAATCCATACGTACCTGTAACATACCAACCTCCCCCTTTTCCGGGACTTGAAACAACTCGCGAGTGCGAATTGCAGTTAAACAAATAAATAGCTGACGGAATCCTCATTGTAGATCCGGCGGATCGCCTCGCCCAGCAGGGAACCCACGGACAAGACCGTGATCTTTTCGCACCCTCTGGTCGCCTCGCTGGGCGGGATGGAATTCGTCACCACCAGGGATTTCAGACAGGATTGGGTAATCCGCCCAACCGCCGGACCGGAAAGCACCCCATGGGAACAACAGGCGTGCACCTCCTTGGCGCCCACCTGCTTCAGGATTTCCGCGCCGCCGCACAGCGTGCCCGCGGTATCCACCATATCGTCCAGCAGCACGGCGGTCTTGCCGGCGACATCGCCAATCACCCGCATGGCCTGGCACTCGTTGGCCCGCTCGCGGCGCTTGTCGATAATGGCCAAGCCCGCATTGAGACGCTTGGCAAAGGCGCGGGTCCGCTCCACGCCGCCGGCATCGGGCGACACCATCACCACATCGGTGAAACGTTCACGGATATGTTTGAGGATGATCGGCGCGGCATAGAGATGATCGACCGGGATGTTGAAAAACCCCTGGATCTGGCCGGCATGCAGATCCATGCACAGCACCCTGCGGGTTCCGACCACCGTGAGCATTTCCGCGACCGCCTTGGCGGTGATCGGCACGCGGGGCCGGACCTTGCGATCCTGACGCGCATAGCCGTAATAGGGCATGACCGCGGTGATCCTGCGGGCCGACGCGCGGCGCAGGGCATCGATCATGATCAGCAGCTCCATGAGATGATCGTTGACCGGGGTGCAGGTGGGCTGGACAATGAACACGTCCGCGCCGCGGACATTTTCGCCGATCTCGACGGAGATCTCGCCGTCGGAAAACTGCTTGACCTCGGCCGCCCCAAGGGGGACGCCCAGATAGTCGCAGATCTCCAGGGCAATGGCCGGATTGGCGTTACCGGCAAAAATTTTCATTTTTTTGGGCATAATCGATCTGCTCAACCGTCTTCAAAAGAAACTGGCTGGGGCGGGAGGATTCGAACCCCCGAATGCAAGGATCAAAACCTTGTGTCTTACCGCTTGACGACACCCCAACGCAACACCTGACGAACAAAAAGGGCCATTCATTTCTCTCCAACCGGAGCAACCAGATAGGTCGCGGCAAACCGGGGCTTGCACGCGGCGCGGCAGGCTTCCGCCGCCTCGCGGTTGGCGAAGAGACCGAACACCGTGGGCCCGGAGCCGGACATCAGCGCCCTGACCGCTCCCCAGCGGAGCATTTCGCCTTTCAGCCGCTCGATGAGCGGATAGCGGGCAAGGGTCACTGTTTCCAGGTCATTGACCAAGGCCGTCTCCGGCCCGATCGCGCCTCCGCAGCCCCCCAGATCCGCGCCTCCGGCAACACATTCTTGCGAACTTGTCAGGTTACTTGATTCGTCTTGTTTTGTCAACGCAAAAGTCTGGTATACCCAGCGGGTCGAGACAGGGAATCCGGGATTCACCAGCAGGATCGCATACCCCCGCAAGGGGGGCACGGGCTGCAAGACCTCGCCGATGCCCGTGGCCAGGGCCGCGGGGCTGTCGGCAAGAAAAAACGGCACATCCGCGCCCAGCCGCATGCCCAATCCGGCCAGTTCATCCGGGGTCAGGCCGCCGTCGAACAGCTCGTTCATCGCCCGGAGGGTCGCGGCGGCGTCGCTGCTGCCGCCGCCCAGACCGGCGGCCACCGGTATGTTCTTGGTCAGGTGAATGGCAACGCCGGAGGAGGCCAGGCCCCGTCGCCCCTGGGTCGTCCGCAGGAACAGGTCAGCCGCCCGATAGACGAGATTGTTGTGGTCTCCGGGGACGCCCGCTCCCGCGCAGCGAAAATGAATCCCTTCGGCGCAAACGGTCAGTTCGAGCAGATCGCAGAGATCCACCTTCTGCATCCAGGTGGCAAGCAGGTGGTAGCCATCGGGACGGCGGCCGGTTACCCGCAGAAACAGGTTGATCTTCGCCGGCGCCCGCACGCTCAGCCGCCTCTGGTCCATGCCGGCCGACAACCCTTCAGGCCAGTTTGACGAACCGCATCTTCAATTCATACAGGATGCTGGCCAGCAGTTCGTGTTCTTCATGGGAGAGGTTGCCCTTGGTCTTTTCGGCCAGCAGGGTCAGGGTGTCGATGGTGTGCTTGGCCACTTCCCGGTCGACCAGCCGCTGCCCCGTCTCAGGGTGCGGCAGGTCTCCCATGTAGAACAGCGCCGATGTGTTCAGGGAGAGAATAAAGGAGGCAAAGGTCACCTCCGGCATGACGCACCTGCCGCGCGCATCCCGAACGGTTCCCTCCGGACATTCGTCGCACTGGGCACGATTTTCACTCATGGCATCTCACTCATTGTTCCGGAACCTTCTGATTTCAGGGTCCGCAATACGGTATCCCGGCCGGCGCTCCGTTGCCGGTATCGCAGCCCCGGCCACCCGCGACAGCCTGTTCTGAAGCAAAAACGGGGCGGGAGGCATCGCGGCGCGATGCGGCAAAAACCAAACGCCAACCGTCTGAATATACCGGCATCCCGGTCGAGCCACAACGGGAAAGTACAGCGGTTTGCCGGCCGTCTTGCCCCGACCGGCGCACATTCAGGAGCGGCCGCTCAGCTTCCCCTTGAACAGAGACCGGCAAAACGCTATATAGGGGGTTCCTGAAAATGTGGCGCTGTCATTCGCAGTTGCGCCGAAATACACCGCGCGGACCGACCGTCGGCGGGTTGAATGCAGAGCAGGTTGAACGGACATCCAACAACCTGGTCCCGATGGAGTTGTCCATGCAAGAAGTTCGCGTCCGCTTTCCCCCCAGCCCCACCGGCTATCTCCATATCGGGGGCGCCAGAACGGCCCTGTTCAACTGGCTCTTTGCCAAAAAGCACAACGGCAGGCTGATCCTGCGCATCGAAGACACCGACGAGGAGCGCTCCACCCAGGCATCGATCGACGGTATCATCGACGGCTTGCAGTGGCTGGGCATCGATTGGGACGAAGGCCCCTATTTCCAGACCGATTTTGCCGCCGACCATGTCGCCGCCGCCCACAGGCTGCTCGCCTCGGGCCATGCCTACAAATGCTTCTGCACCAAGGAGGAGCTGGAGCAGAAACGCGAGGCCGCCATGGCCGAGAAACGGTCCGAGGTCGGCTACGACGGCGCCTGCCGCCACCTCAGCGCCGAACAGGTTTGCGAGAAGGAGGCTCAGGGCATTCCGGCCGTCATCCGCTTCAAGGCGCCGCAGCGGCCGGGCAACCTCTTCTACGACGATGAGGTGCTGGGCCGGATCGAGCGGGCCTACAGCGAGATCGAGGACTTCGTCATCGTCCGCTCCAACGGCAAGCCGTTGTACCTGCTGTGCAACGTGGTCGACGACATCCGCGACCGCATCAGCCACGTCATCCGCGGCCAGGACCACATGACCAACACCACCCGCCAGGTGCTGCTGTACGAGGCCCTGGGGGCCAAACTGCCGGTGTTCGCCCACATGCCGCTGACCCTGGACCTGCACAAACGCAAGATCTCCAAACGCAGCCACGGCGAGGTGGTGGCGGTCCAGTTCTACCGCGACATGGGCTTCATCCCCTGGGCCGTGTGCAATTTCCTCAGCCTGCTGGGGTGGAATCC
>WQUH01000089.1 GCA_009782165.1 Pseudomonadota bacterium
TCAGCCAGAATATGGGAAAGGACCGAGTGCAGCAGTTCCGGGGTGGTCGATCCTTCGATCACGAGAAGGCCGTCGTCCCGATACGCTTGATATTCAGCGGTAATTTCATAGACCATCCCCAACTCCTGCCGTAATTTTCTGAACAGGCGGGAACTCATGCCGCCCCCCAGAATGGTTGTGAGCAGGTGGATCAGGTAGCGCTCCGCCGCCGCAAACGGAGCGGCGTGCAAGCCTATGGAAAAATACACATGGGAGACGCCCTTGCACTCCACCGTCACGCCGCCATGAAAGGCGGGATGAACCGGATCGATGTCGATTTTGCCGTCATCCGGCATCATCCAGAAGGCATCGGCCACGTTGGTCACCACGTCCTGATGGCGGACATTGCCGGCCGCGGCGATGATCAACCGGCGCGGCTGGTAGTTGTCGCGGACAAAACGGATCACATCGTTCTGCCGCAGGGACGCCACCGAGGCGATGGTGCCGCCGATGGGCCGTCCCAGCGGATGCCCCTGCCAGACATGCGCCTTCAACCGTTCGTGGGCGCAGATATCCGGCCGATCGAGCTGGGCGCTCAACTCCCTGATAATCGTTTCCTTTTCCTGATGGACCGCATACTCGGCGAACTGGGAATTGATCAACAGATCACCAATTAAATCAATAATATATGTTCTATAATCGTCCAAGACCGTGGTCGTGAAGCAGGTGTAGTCGCGGGAGGTGAAACCGCCGATCTGGCCGCCGGTGGTATCCATCATCCGGGCGATCTCATCGGCATCCCGTTGCCTGGTGCCGGCAAACATCAGATGTTCGGCCAGATGGGCGACGCCATTGCGGTCTTTGGTTTCGTCCATCGGACCAGCCGCCATGAGAAAGCCGAGCGAGATGGACCGCACGCCTTCCATTCTCCTGGTCACCACCCGAATCCGGTTATCGAGAATACTCTGCTCCATCATTGCCGCACGTCTCTCTCAGGCAGGTCCATACTCGCCCCGCACCACCGGGCCGAGATCGAGCAGGGCAACCGAATCCTCTTCACGTCTGAAGCAGCCCCGCACCAGGCCCGATTCGCTCAAGCCCGGCGGCACGTCCCGCTGTTTGAATGTCTCCGCAAACTCCTTGCCGGATATCCTGGCAAGCTGCATCCTTTCCCTGGCAGCCACCACCGCCTTCAACGGCACGCCGGTTTTGGGATCGACCGCGCCGGTGCGGATCACCGCCAGTTGCCGGTAGTGCTTGATCCGCACCGGGCGATGCCGGTTGCACAATTCGTCGAGATCGATGACCGGCAACAGGCCGTCGCGATACAGCACCACCCCTTTGAGATGCCTGGGGCTGCCGGGTATCGGTTGAACGAACCGGGGCGCAAGGATCTCGACCACCTGGTTCTGGGTGAACAGACAAACAAAATTCTCGGCAGGATCCACCGCCAGAGGGAGAAGAAAGCTTCGGCTGCCAATCTGCAACTGTTCACTTTTCGCGGCCATGTCGTATTGTTGCTCCTGTGTCCAAATCCCTGCTCAGAGCCCCTGTTCGGCCGTTGCTTCCAGCACGGCCTGCAGGTTGAGCAGCAAGATGAGATCGGCGCCGTTGACCAGCACACCGGAGACGAGCGCCCGCGGCAGTCCGGTGAAGGCGGGCGGCAGCGGCAGGGCGGCGGCAATGTCCGCCGTGGCGATTCTGCCCTTGCCGCTCATGGCCAGGGCCATCGCCTGATTGTCGTGGCCGACGATCAGGTAGTGCCCCCTTCGCCTGGCAGACGTCTCCTCTTCGTATCCGGCCATCAGGGTCCGCACATCGCAGATCACCGCCCGATGACCGTGGGGCAGAGGCAGATACCGTCTGCCGTCGCTCTCCGCCTTGACGGGATTGTCGTTGTGTTTGCCAACCCCAAGGACGCATTCCTTGTCGAGCGCAAACAGTTGCCGGCCTATCTGGGCGAGAAACAGCGTCTTCATCGCGCCATCTCCTGTCCGGCCGCCGATACAGGCGCAGACGCGCCAGCCCGGCCGGCCAGCCTGAGCACGGTGTCGACGAACTCCTCATCCTTGCACGGCTTGTTGAGAAACGCCCTGGCGCCCAGTTGCATGGCCTTTTCCCGGTGCTTGTCGGAGGTCCGCGAGGTCAGCATCACCACCGGGATATCTTCTCGCCCTGGGATATAGGGCAGTTTGGTCAGGAACTCGAACCCGTTCATCCGCGGCATTTCGACATCCAGGACAATGCAATCGGGCCGGATTGCTCCCCGCTCCAGTTGCTCCACGGCATCCAACCCGTCCTTGGCCTCGATCGGCGCCCAGCCGTTGGCGGTCACCAAGCGGCTCATGACCCGGCGGATGGAAATGGAATCATCGACAATCATCACGGTCAGGGCGCTGGACTTCTCCAGGCTGAAGGAGGCGACGTCTCCGCGCTCCGTCCGTGCGGCCTGGGTCAAATCGACAATGTTCAACACGGGCACGATGCTGCCGTCGCCCATAACCGCGGCGCCGGACACGCCGACCACTGTCCGCAGGTGGGCGCCGAGCCCTTTGATGACGATTTCTTTCTGCCCGGTGATCTGGGGGATGGACAGGGCAATGGTCCGCCCGCCGGCAAACATATTCAGCACCAGCGAATGGTTTCCGCCCGCCTCCTGCCCTGCTATGCCAAGCAAATCGGTCAGCGAATACCAGGGGACTGTCTCGCCGGCGATGGTGCAGGTTCTGTCCGCCAAAGAAATGTCCCCTTCCTCCAGGCGATGGATATCCTTGATGTCGTTCAAGGCAATGCCGTAGGTCACTCTGCCGACCTTGACCAGCAAGGCCCGCGCCACGCCGAGCGTGAAGGGCACGCGCAGAACAAAGGTCGTTCCCGCGCCGGGCCGGGTCTCCACCGCGATGGTTCCCTGCAGCTCCTTGATGTTCTCCTTGACCACGTCCATCCCCACCCCGCGGCCCGAGATCTCGCTGATCGTCTTGGTGCTGAACCCCGGATAAAAGATGACCTCGGTGAGTTGCCCATCGTCCATCCGGTCAACGGCAGCCCCGAAACCGAACCGCCGGGCCTTTTCCCGGATGGCCGCGAAATCCAGCCCCCGCCCGTCGTCGCTGAAGCGGATGACCAGGTGGTTGCCCTCCCGCCGGCCGGACAGCGTGATGGTGGCCGTCTCCGGCTTGTTCCGGGCCAGCCGCTCCGCAGGCGACTCGATCCCGTGATGGATGGCATTGCGCACCAGGTGCATGAACGGGTCGGCCAGTTTTTCCCAGACCATGCGGTCGAGTTCGGCCTGTTCGCCTTCGAGCACCAGCCGAACCCGTTTACCCAGCCGGGACGCCACGTCGCGCATGGTGCGGGTCAACCGTGACGACAGGGTCGACATCGGGCTCATGCGGGTCCGCATCATCTGAACCTGCAACTCGCGAATCACCCGGTACTGGCGGCCGATATCGCCGCCGATGCCGCTGTACACCCCGTTCAGGTTGGTATGGATGGCGGCGATGTCGATCGCCGACTCGTTGAGGGAACGGATGATCAGGTTCAACTGGGTGTATCGGTCCAGTTCCAGGGCATCGAACTCGGCAAAGCTCTGGCTGGTCTTGATCTCGGCCACCGCCTGGTCGAAACGGACAAGATGCCGGGACAACCGGTCCAGGGCCTTGACTTCAAACTTGGTTTCCAGTTCCAGGGCGATGTCTTTCAACCGGCGGGAAGCCAACTCCATCTCTTCCAAGGCCCGTTTGAACGAACCCATGTTCTGGTCGAAACCGCTGATTCCCACCAGCAGCTCATTGGCCAGATTGATCAGGACATCGAGTTGCCCCTGATTGATGCGAATGGTCCGGCTCGCCTCCAAAGGCGCAGCCTGCCGAGGCGCGATCGCCTCGGGTTGCTGTTCGGCGCCGCCCGCCAAAACGGCCGCAGCCGGGGCGGCAGTCATCTCCGGGGCCGCGGCCGGGGCGATGGTCACATCCGGGGCCGCAGCCGGGAGACCAACCCTCGCCTCGCGCGGGGCTTCGGCCACGGGTTCTTCACGTTTGTTGCCCTGGGAGATCGTCAACAGGCGGCGGAGCAGATCGGCCTGCCGGCCCGTGGTGACGGCTTCGGGAGATTCCACCAGCAGACCCAGGCAATCCAGGGCGCCGGTCAGACTTTCCACTGTTTCCTGATCGAGGCGGCTGGAACCCCCGTAGAGCCAATCGAGAAAATCTTCGACCCCATGGGCATAGGCGGCGAGGTCGCTCAGGCCGATGACCGCCGAGGCCCCTTTGATGGTATGGACCGCCCTTCTGATCTTGCGGATCTCCTCCTTTTGCTCGGCGTCCGGGATCATCCGCCCTTCGATTCCGGCGGCGAGGATCTGCATCGAGCCATGCAGTTGCTGGAGATGTTCTTCCGCCTCTTCCAGGAAACCCTCGTGCAGCAGCCGCCTTTCCTCGTCGCTGAACAGCGAGTGCGACATCGATCCTCTGCTCGGCGCCTCGATCCGTGTTTCTCCGGACGAGGGGGACGATTCGAGGGCATTGAGCACCGCCTCGCTCAACACATCCGCCGCCTCGCCAACCACGTCCGGCGCGCGGGACGCCTTTCCGGTCATACACGCCTGCAGATCGCTCAACACCGCCTGCGCCCGCCGTTCATTGAACTCGGCCGGGGTCAGGGTCATGGTTGCCAGCAGATCCAGGGCATTGGCCAGCAGCGGCACCATCCGCTGCTCCATGGTCGCGGCGGTCTCGTACAACCAATCAAGCACATCCTCAACCAGATGGGCATAGGCGGCAAGATCGGCCAGGCCGATGACACTGGCCGCGCCTTTGATGGTATGCACCGACCGCCGGATATTGCGCACCGTCTCCCGCAGATCGCCCTGCACCGGCACGCTGCCGACCACCTGTCGCTCCAGGCCCTGCATCGATTTTTCCAGGGAGTCCAGATGCTCCTCGGCCTCGGCCCGGAATTCGGCCATCAGTTCATCATCAGGCTCGGAGACGGAGACCCCGACGAACGAAACCGCCTGATCGACGACCGGCTCCTGCATGGAATCAGGGGCAAGCAGCGCGTCCACATCGGAATCGAGCGCCGCGAGATCCGCTGCGGCGAAGTCGTCCAGCCGGGTCTCATCTCCGGAAACTTCCTGCTGAAGCTCCAGACAATAACTCTCGATGCGCGCAACCGTTGACTCCATGGTGGCCAGGACATCCGCGGCGAGCACCTGCTCTCCTTCCAGCGCCTGCTCCAGCATATTTTCCATGTGGCCGGCAATCTGACTGAGGACGTCGACGCCAACCATGGCGGATGCGCCGCGGATGATATGCGCCAGCCGGTGCAACTCTTCCTGGGCGTCCCGCTTGTGCGGATTGGCCCGAAGTTCCCCGATGGCGGTGCGCATGGTCGGGACGTAGGTCAGCACCTCCTCGACGTACCCGGCAAGAAAATCGTTTTTGTCCAACACCATTACCTTACTCCCGATACAACGGTTTGCGGCCGACACGCCATGCTTATTGCCATTTGAGGATCAGCGGCGAGGCGCCCAGCTTTTCATCGTCGAGGATATGGACCGTCCGGTTGTCCACCACATGGATCCCCCTGAACAGGACGGACAGGCTGGAGAGATGTCGGCCATGTTCAGCGGGCGAGAAGGGCAGCAGCGCATCGGATTGCTCATCCAGGTTGACGACGCCGGTGATCCGGTTCACCAGCAGGCAGAACTGGAGATTCTGATGCTTGAAAAAGACATAGGACGGCTGGAGATGCTCTTCGGCCTCCTTGATGCCGAAGAGCATGCAGCAATCGACCACCGACAGGATTTCGCCCCGAATCTGGACAATGCCCCTGATCCAGGGGGGGATGTTCGGCAGGGGGACCACTTCAGGCAGGTATCCGATTTCACGAACAGAACCGATGGGAAGGGCCATCTCGTCCCTGCCCAGCAGGAATGCGACATAGGGTTTCTTTTTCCTGATGCTGCGGGCCGCCCGTTCTTTGAGCAAAACCGCGTCCAGCACAAGTTCCTGCGCGGTCTCGCGGTCGATGGCGGCAAGCAGCGCCTGGAGGGAGTTTCCCTGTTCTCCGGTATCAGAACTGTGCAACGTATCGGCCATGCTGGCTGCCTCTCAATGACTCTATCCGCCGAAAGCGTCCGCCCGAACCGTTCAGCCGAGCA
>WQUH01000090.1 GCA_009782165.1 Pseudomonadota bacterium
GGCTACGGCCTGTTTGCCCAGCCCATCCTGATCCAGGCGGCCGATCTCGGCGGCCACCATCTGCTCAGTTTCGCTTTGGTGCTGAGCAACGGCCTGGCAGCGGCCGGTCTCGACCGGCTCCGTCACAGTCCTTCCCGCCTCAACCAGACACGATGGCCGCTGCTGGCGGCGGCAGCCGTGCTGCTGGCCATCGGCGGCTATTCGTTCGCGCGGCAGCAGACGGTGGACGCGGCCCTGACCTCGGCCCGGCAGGCCAAGGTGGCCGTGGTTCAGGGCAATATCGACCAGAGCGTCAAATGGTCGCAGTCCAACAAGGTGGCCACGGTCAACACCTATCTTCGGCTCTCGCGGCAGATGACGCGGGAAGGGGCTGTCGATCTGGTGGTCTGGCCGGAAACGGCCCTGCCGTTCTATCCGCAGCAAGACCCTCTCGTCAGCCGGCTGGACGATTTCGCCACCGCCGAGGCGACCTGGCTTTTGACCGGAGCGCCGCTGTTCACCATCACTCCCGGAGAAAACGGCGCCGGGCAGGAGCAATACTGGAACGGCGCCCTGCTGCTGGGGCCCGGCGGCCGGATCGGCGGCGAGTATGCCAAGCAGCACCTGGTGCCCTTCGGCGAATACGTGCCCCTGCGCCGCTGGCTGCCCTTCCTGCAGCCGCTGGTGGTCAATATCGGCGATTTCTCGGCGGGCGCCGGGCAGAAACCGCTGACCCTGGGCGCGATGCGGCTGGGAGTGCTGATCTGCTACGAGTCCATCTTTCCCGACATCGCCCGCGAAAGCGTCGGGCAAGGCGCCAATCTCCTGGTCAACATCACCAATGACGCCTGGTACGGACGGTCGAGCGCCCCCTGGCAGTCCATGGCCATGGCCGTGCTGCGGGCGGTGGAGAACCGGCGCGCCCTGGTCCGCGCCGCCAACACCGGCATCAGCGGCTTTGTCGATCCCCTGGGCCGGATCACCGCCCGAACCGAACTCTTTGTCGAAACAGCGCAGGCCGCATCAACGCCGCTGCTCGAATTGAACACGGTGTTCGGCCAAGGCGGCCATTGGTTCGGGCTGGCCTGCGCCGGGTGCGCGCTCCTGGCGGCAATCGTCAGCCGCCGCCGTCCCTGAGGCGAAGGCGCGGCCGCGAGGGGCGATCCGCCCGGAATCCCCGGTTTTTCCCGCTGCCTGGCCTTTCTCTTTTAAGACTTGCGCCGATTCTGTTTGTTTTGTATTTTTGCGTGCATACAATTTTTTTTTCGAACAGATGAGCGTCTCATCAACGGAGGGCGCAAAACCGATCATGGAGACCACAGCACTTAACCTCGTTGCCGGTTGGGCAAGCATGCTGTGTGGAATCATTGCTGGCGCCATCATCGGCCTCTTCTTTCATCGCGAAGAGTGGATGGGGGGCTATTCCTCCTTTCGCCGACGGATGATGCGCTTGGCCCATATCTCGTTCTTTGGCTTGGGCTTCATCAACATTCTCTTCGCCCTCAGCGCCAAGTCCTGGGGGTTGCCGGAAACGCAGGCCCAGCTTGCCTCGGTCGGATTCGTGCTCGGCGCAATGACCATGCCATTGTGCTGCTTCCTCACCGCTTGGCGGCGGCCTTTCAGACATCTGTTTCCGATCCCTGTCCTCTCGGTACTGATCGGTATCCTCTCCTTACTGCTGGGATGGGTCGCCAGATGAAGCTCGGTTTTATCGCCATGAGCGGTGTTCGCGCCCACAACAAGGAACTCACGGATCTGGGCCTGACGCTTCCAGGTTTCGTTGAGCGCAACAAGGTCATCGCCTCCCTTCCGAGCCTAGGACTGCTGACCCTCGCCGGAATGACCCCCGATAATTTCGACGTGACCTACCTCGAAGTTCCGGATGTCCAGGCACTCGACGGCCTTCCTGGGAGCTTCGACGCCGTTGCCATTTCCAGTTTCAGCGCTCAGATCAAGGAAGCTTACCGCCTGGCAGACCTTTACCGCGGTGTCGGCACCAAAGTCATTCTCGGTGGCCTGCATGTCAGTGCTATGCCCAACGAGGCCATGGCCCATGCCGATAGTGTCGTGATAGGCGAAGGCGAACCCGTCTGGCCGACACTCCTGTCCGACCTGCGTGCCGGCAGACTGGCGAGCATGTATGATGCCAGAAACATCAGCTTCGACCTTGCCCAGTCCCCGATGCCAGCCTTCCAGCTTCTTGACATCGACACATACAACCGTCTTACCGTGCAAACCCAGCGCGGCTGTCCCTGGCGATGTGATTTCTGCGCTTCATCCAGGACGATCTCTCGCACCCATAAACTCAAGCCGGTGGAAAGAGTCATCGCCGAAATTCGCCGCATCAAGGAAATCTGGCCGCGTCCGTTCATCGAATTCGCCGACGACAACAGCTTCGTGAACAAAATCCAGGCAAAGAAGCTCCTCCTCGAGCTGGCGCAAGAGGACATCAAGTGGTTTACGGAAACTGACGTGTCGGTGGCCAATGACCCGGAACTGTTGGACCTTATGCGCGAGAGCGGCTGCGCTCAAGTGCTCATCGGCTTCGAAAGTCCGTCCGCCCTGACCTTGAACGGTATGGAACAACGCGCCAATTGGAAGGCGAAACAACTCGCTGAATACCAAAGCGCCATTGCCCAAATTCAAGATCATGGCATCACGGTAAACGGTTGCTTCATCCTGGGCTTAGACGGAGCCGGGATCAACGCCTTTGATGACGTCTGGCAGTTCGTCCACAACAGCGGCCTCTACGAAGTCCAGATCACCGTACTCACGCCTTTTCCTGGCACACCTCTCTATGACCGCTTGCGAGTCGAAGGACGTCTCCTGCAAGAGCAGGCATGGGAGCTATGCACGCTGTTTGACGTCAACTTCCGCCCCACCCATATGAGCGTCGCAGAACTGGAGTCTGGATTCCGCGATCTTGCGGAAAAACTCTATAGCGAGGACATCACCAAGGAGCGAAGAAGAAGGTTCCACCGGCGCTGGCGCAGCCTGCGCGGCGTCCACCAAACAGGAGGGAAATCTGGTACATGAATATGAAGCGAGTCAGAACTCTTTTTATCATCGCCGCGTTGTACGAGGGCCTGTTGGGCGTGGTGTTCTTTTTCTTTGCCCAAGGCATTTTTAAGACCTTTGGGGTTGAACCACCGAACCATCTCGCTTACGTCGAGTTCCCCGCTCTGCTACTGCTGGTCTTTGCTGTCATGTTCATCCGCATCGCCTGCGATCCAACGAAAAACAGGGAACTTATTCTCTACGGAATCGCCCTGAAGGCTGCCTATTGCGGGACGGCGTTTTGGTATCAGGTTACACAGGGAATTCCGTCAATGTGGCTCCCTTGGGCATGGCTGGATCTTGCTTTCCTTCTGCTGTTTATCCTGGCATGGCGAAGCGCTCGCCCTCTGCCTGGCTCGCAAGACTCCTGAGATGGCCCAAAAGCCGACTGGTCGTGCCCGCCGTCGTCCCTGAGGCGAAGGCGCGGCCGCGAGGGGCGATCCGCCCGGAAGCCCCGGTTTTTCCCGCTGCCTGGCCTTTCTCTCTTGAGACTTGCGCCGATTCTGTTTACTATAGATTTTTCTGAATGGATGGTCAGCCGGCATGACGCCGGCGGGCCGTCTCCGCGTTGACCGTAACGAGGCGCCCCAGGGCGGGCTCGTTTCTTTTTTTGTTTTTTTGTTTCTGCAGTGAGGTGGACCATGGCCGATATGACCGAATCAGCGGAATCGCGACAGTTGCTCGAAAGCCTGAAGGGCCGGATGCATGTGCTCAAGGAGCATCTTTGACTTGGACAACCGGCGTGAGCAAGTCGAACTGCTGGAACGGCAGACGGTCAGCCCCAATTTCTGGGACAATCAGACCGAGGCCAAGCGGGTCCAGCGCCAGTTGGGCCAGTTGCAGGATCTGATCGGCATCTGGGAAAAAAACTACAACGACCTCGACGACACCGGCATGCTGCTCGACATGGCGGTCGAGGAGAACGACGAGGAGACGTACCGGGAGGTGGTCTCCGGCCTGGCCGAACTGCGCCGCCGCATCGATCTGGTGGAGCTGGAATGCATGTTCTCCGGCGAGCACGACGCCAGCAACGCCATCCTCACCATCCATGCCGGCGCCGGCGGCACCGAGGCCCAGGACTGGGTCGGCATGCTGTTGCGCATGTACCTGCGCTGGGCGGAGGGCAAGGGCTTCAAGGCCGACATCCTCGACCTGCTGCCCGGCGACGAGGCCGGCACCAAGAGCGTCGCCATCCTGGTCAAGGGCAAGTATGCCTACGGCTATCTCCGGTCCGAGGTGGGCATCCACCGGCTGGTGCGCATCTCGCCGTTTGACGCCAGCGGCCGGCGCCACACCTCGTTCGCCTCGGTGATGGTCATGCCCGAGCTGGACGACGACGTGGCCATCGAGATCAACGACAAGGACATCCGCATCGACACCTTCCGGGCCAGCGGCTCCGGCGGCCAGCACGTCAACAAGACCGATTCGGCCATCCGCATCACCCATTTTCCCACCGGAATCGTGGTGCAGTGCCAGAACGAGCGCAGCCAGCACCGCAACAAGGACATGGCCATGAAGATGCTGATGGCCCGGCTGTTCGAACGGGAAAAGGAAGAACAACTGCGCACCCAGGAAAACATCCAGGGCGACAAGAAGGAAATCGCCTGGGGCAGCCAGATCCGTTCCTATGTGCTCCAGCCCTACCGCCTGATCAAGGACCATCGCACCAACATCGAGGAGGGCAATGTCGATGCGGTCCTCGATGGCCGGCTCGACTCCTTCATCAAGGCCTATCTGCTCTGGCAGCCCTGAGGAGGCCGCAGCCGCTCGCCATGGAAACGATCCGGGAACAGCAGGAAGCGCGGGAGCGGTTGACGCTGTCGCCGCACGCCTGCCAGAGCGGCCGGTCGCGGGGCCGGATGACCGCGGAGGCGCCCTGCCATCTGCGCACCGCCTTTCAGCGCGACCGGGACCGGATCATCCATTCCAAAACCTTTCGCCGGCTCAAGCACAAAACCCAGGTGTTCCTCGCCCCGGCCGGCGACCACTACCGCACCCGCCTGACCCACGTGCTGGAGGTGGCGCAGATCGCCCGCACCATGGCGGTCTGCCTGCGGCTCAACGAATACCTGACCGAGGCCATCGCCCTGGGCCACGACCTCGGCCACACCCCCTTCGGCCATGCCGGCGAGTACACCCTCAACCTGCTGCATCCCAAGGGGTTCAAGCATCACCACCAGAGCCTGCGCATCGTCGATTTTCTGGAAAACAGCGGCCAGGGGCTCAATCTCTCCTGGGAGGTCCGCAACGGCATCCTCAAGCATTCCAAGGGATACGGCGCGATTCTCCCGGACGACACCACCGCGCTGGCCGCCACCCTGGAGGGGCAGTTGGTGCGGGTGGCGGATATCATGGCCTATGTCAACCACGACATGGACGACGCCCTGCGCGGCGGCATGATCGCCAACGACGATCTGCCCGCGCATCTGCGGGCCGTGCTGGGCGACCGTTCCTCGCAGCGGATCAACGCCATGGTCGGCGACCTGGTCGCCGCCACCCTGGAGCGCGACGACGGCCGGCTCCACCTGAGCGCCCGGATGAACGACACCATCAACGAACTGCGGTCCTTTCTCTACGACAACGTCTACCGCAACTACCGGGTGCACAGCGAGTTCGAGAAGGCGCAGCGGGTCATCCGCGACCTGTACGGCTATTTCCTGGAACACGAGTTCCCCGAGGACGGTCTCGGCGCCTGCTGCCGGCCGCGCCGGCCCGAAGAGGACGGGCAGCAGAACCACCGCCAGGTCTGCGACTTCATCGCCGGCATGACCGATCGCTATGCCCTGGCCCTGTACGAGCAGATCTTCATACCCAGACCCTGGAGCGTGCTGTAACAGGCTGTTGCATATGGATCGTCATGGCGGATGAACACATCGTGCGTTGCGATTGGGCTAGGCGCGGCCCGTTGGAGCAAAGATACCACGACACCGAATGGGGCATCCCGGTCCACGATGACCGCAAGCTGTTCAAGATGCTGCTGCTGGAAGGCATGCAGGCCGGATTGAGCTGGTCAACCATCCTGGCGAAGATGGACACCCTGGACGCCGCGTTTGACGGCTTTGATCCAGCCGTGATCTCCCGCTACGATGCGGTTAAAATTGA
>WQUH01000091.1 GCA_009782165.1 Pseudomonadota bacterium
GGTCGCCGTATCCATATCGCGCATCCGGGTGGCGCAGACGATGCCGAAACTGGCCGAAACCGATATGCCCCTGCCTTCGAACTCCACCGGCGTTGAACACACCGCCAGCCGAATGCGCTCCGTGGCGGTCAGCACATTCGCCTGATCGAGGTCGGGCATCAGGATGATGAACTCCTCGCCGCCGAACCGACCGAACAGGTCATACGGCCGGATCGTCTTTTTCACCCTCCGGACGATTTCCCTGAGCACCTGATCCCCTGCCAGATGGCCGTAATTGTCATTGATGGCTTTGAAGTGGTCCAGGTCAAAGATGATGATGAAACATTCGCTGCCCAGCCGCGCCGACCTTTCAATCTGCATCAGGCCGAACTCCAGAAAATACCGCCGGGTGAGAACGCCGGTCAGCCCGTCTTTGCTCGCTATTTCCCTGAGTTTTCTGCTGAGGATCAGGTTCCTGGCGAACAGGAACAGGGTGATGGCCAGGATCACGCTCAACGCGCCGGCGGTGGCCGCCAGCAAAACCGAGCGCTCCTTGGTCAGCTTGGTCGAGTAGTCGAACATCCGGCCGGTCCAGTCGGTTTCAATCATGTCGGTCTGCACATACTGCTGCGCCTTGTCGACGATGGAACACAGGATTTTCTCATCCTTGTGAAAGCCGAAATACGAGTCCATCGGCGCCGACAGTTTGACATTGATCTTGAAGCCCGACTTTTCCCGATAGTTGGTCTGGGAGAGCAGCATGTGCTCGGATGCCATCAGCAGGGGCACATCCCCTCTTTCCAGGGCGTTCAGACAGTCCTCCAGGGTGTTGTACAACTTCAGGTTGTCATTCTCGGGAAAGAGTTCGCGATAGGTGTCCTCAAACCCGGATTTGCTCACCACCCCCACGGTCGCCCGCATAACCTGGTAGGCCGCCAGGTTCGGATAGTCCGATTTTGACAGGATGGCGTAGCGGGAGCGGGAGTACGGAACCGCGCTCCAGATAAAGTGCTCCTTTCTCGCCTCGGAGTGCAAAAGTTGCGCGATCATGGGGAGCTTGCCGGCTTTCGCCTTGTCGAAGATCTCCGGCCAGGTGGAGTATCTGGTGGTTGCCGCCTCAAAGCGGAGGCCCGTCAGCCTGCCTATTTCCGCCAGCACATCCACGGCAATGCCCTGGAATGCCTTTTCCGTTTCGTTGTAGAAGGTGACCGGATAGTTGTCGTGCTCGAAGGCCACGCCGACCGCCCCGCCCCGCTGCTTCAACTCGGCGATATAGGCTCGTTCTTCCCTGGTGAGCGATTCGTCCAGCTTGTGCTTCGCATATTCGAAATCGCCCTCTTTGTAGAGGGTGAACAGCCGGTCGAGCCCACCCGCGGCAATATACCTGTTGAACACCGAGATCACCGGGGCCAGCTCGGGATTGGCGGTCGTCATCGAAACCGGTTTATACACCATCGGAAAAAAGATGGCGGAACGGATGAAATCGTATTGGGCGAAAACGGGATCCGCGATGCCCACCTCGATAAAGGCGTCGATCTCGCCGCTCTGGATCATCCTGACGGCTGTCTGGTAACTGTCGACGTCCACGCGGGTAAACGGTTCGGGATAGGCGGTTCTGACCGCATCCGCGGTGGCGGTTCCTTCCAAAAATCCGATTCTGCACCCGATGATGTCGGTCTCGGTCTGAATCTTGTGCGAATCCGCGCGGGTAAAAATCCGGAGCATCCGTTCGGCGATGGGCGCCGACATGGTGTACTTCTGCTGCCGGGCCTCGGTCAGCGTCAACTCCCCCGTGAAATCGAGCGACCGGGAGTCGAGTCTGGTCATCAAGACCTCCCGTTCGTCTATTTCCGGGACAAAGCGTATCCCGAAAAGCCCGGACAGGAGATCGCACAACCTGGGCGTAAAGCCGACGCGGGAACCGTCGGGCAGGGTAAAGGCTTCCGTCGTGTGCAGCGCGCCGTACGAAAAGGCGGTTCTGGCGGATTTAAGCGCCTCGATCGCGGATATCTCCTCCTCGGTCACGCCGGGGATATCCCGGTAGGTCGCGATGGCGGCAAACCGCGACATCTCATGCAGGGCCGCGCTGTCGTAATCCCTTGAAGAGAAAAGACACAGCAATACGACCAGAAACACCGCGATGCGCTTCATGACGACCTTCCAGTATCGAAAACAGGCGCATTCACAGCTTCTTTCCTCATCTCAGAGCGCATAACGCGTTGCTAAAATCTTGTACGGCTGTTAGTTACCAGTAGCAGTGTTTTTTTAATTATACAAGAATGATTACACAACCATACGGAAAAACGATGCACGAATACACCTTGCTCGAAATTTTGGCCGCCGGGTTTGGTCTGGCGCTGGTCTTCGGCTATCTGGCCCTGCGGTTGAAACTGTCGCCCATTGTGGGCTACCTGCTGGCCGGTTTTCTGGTCGGCCCCCAATCCCCCGGCTTTGTGGCGGATATGAACCTGGCCATCCAGCTTTCAGAGGCCGGCGTCATTCTGCTCATGTTCGGGGTGGGGCTGCATTTCAACCTGGACGATCTGCTGGCCGTCAAGGGGGTGGCCCTGCCCGGCGCCCTGCTGCAAACCGCGGCGGCAACGGCCGCCGGCACCTGGGCGGGCCTTGCCCTGGGTCTGCCTCTGCCCGCCGGCATCATGCTGGGCCTGGGTCTGGCCGTGGCCAGCACCGTGGTCCTGCTCAGGGTGCTGGGCGACAACAACATGGTCGACTCCGTACACGGTCATGTGGCCATCGGCTGGCTGGTGGTGGAAGACCTGTTCACCGTGCTGATTCTGGTTCTGCTGCCCAGCGTGGCCGGCCTGATGGGCGGCGGCGGCGGCGCGGAGGCCGCCTCCGCCGTGGACGCCATGTCCGTGGCCAAGGCCCTGGGCGGGGCGGTGCTGCGGCTGGTCGCCCTGTGGGTGACGGTGCTGGTCGTGGGGGGCCGCGTGGTGCCCTGGCTGCTGACCCGTATCGTCCGCACCCGGTCGCAGGAGCTGTTCACCCTGGCCGTGCTGGCCGCGGCCTTTGCCACGGCGGTGGGCGCGGCCGTCTTCTTTCACGCCTCCATGGCCCTGGGCGCCTTTCTGGGCGGCATGGTCATCGGCAAGACCAAGGTCAGCCACCAGGCCGGCGCGGACCTCCTGCCCCTGCGCGACGCCTTTGCCGTGCTCTTCTTCCTTTCGGTGGGCATGCTGTTCAACCCGTCCTTTCTCCTGGAGCAACCCCTGCTCATCGCGATCTGCCTGGCTATCGTCCTGCTGCTCAAACCCCTGACCGCCATGCTGGTGGTGACGCTGCTCGGCTATTCGACCTACACCGCCCTGGTCGTGGCCATCAGTCTGGCCCAGGTGGGCGAATTTTCCTTCATCCTGGCCCAGCAGGCCCAATACCTGGGCATCATCCCCGAATCGGTCTACAATGTGCTGGTGGTCTGCGGCCTGGCGTCCATCACGGTGAACCCCGGCCTGTTCAGCACCATCCCCAAAATTGAGGGCGCCCTGAAAAGGCGGGAGGGGCTCTGGCATTTCCTCAACGCCCGGGCCGAGGCCAGGGCGCTCAGGGGCAACGCCGCCCATGGCGGCCAGGGGCACGGCCACGCGATCCCGGCGGCGAATGTGCCCATCGCGGTGGTGGTGGGCTACGGCCCCACCGGGAAAAGCGTGGCCAAAGTCCTGCCGGACCGGGGAGTGACCCCGGTGGTGATCGACCTCAACATGGACACGGTCAACGATCTGAGCGAAAAGGGCAACTGGGCGATATTCGGGGATGCCTCCAAACGGGAGGTGCTCATTGCCGCCGGCATCGAACGGGCCGGCTACCTGATTATCACCGTGCCCGTGGCCGAAGACGTGGCGGCCGCCGCGACCATGGCCCGCAGCCTGAACCCGGATATCCGCATCCTGGTCCGGGCGCGTTTTCTGGGAGAAGACGAGCTGCTGCGTAAGGCCGGCGTGACCGCCATCGCCTTTGAAGAGGAAGAGGTGGCCAAAAGCCTGACCGCGATGGTGCTGGAGGACGTGCGCCTCTGCGCCGAAGGCGCCTGCCCGGCGCCGCCCCGGCCCGAATGATGCCGCCGCCAGGGCAAACCATCCACCCTTCCCCGCCACCCTCCGCGCACATCGGAAAAAACCGTGGTTGAGGAAAATTCCTGTTTTCCCTCTTAACCACGTCCGGGAATCTGCCGATAAGCCGATTAGGAACAGGATGCCATGGTGGCAAATCCGAAAAGAAAGAACCGTCCGGACACGATCCGGACTTGGCCGATGAGTCGTCGCGACACACCGACGATCAGGGAATGGTCATCGGCAAACCCAAGGGAGGGGACTATGCGATTCAGAATTATGAAGGGGAAGGAACAGGGGATGTTTTTGCTCGCCGCTTCCGGCAGGATCGACGACGATTCCAGTTGGGATCTGCTGCAGGTTGCCCAGATCATGCTGAGTATGCCCCGTTGCCGTGAATTGGTGATTGACCTGCAGGGCGTGGAGATCGACGATGACCTGTCGACGCTCAACACGGATATCCTGGTCTCGGTTTTCGAGGAAAGCCTGTTGCTCAAGGACTGCACCCTGATCGTCCGGTTCGGGAACAACGACGAGATCCGCCTGTGCGCCGATCAACTGCCGCTGGAACCGGCCTTGCCGTATGTCAACGTGCGTCTCGACGAGGCCAAGGTGTACGGCCGGGCGATGCAGTGGCTTGAGAAGGAGGCCCGCTTGCTGGCCCATTGACCATCCGCGGACCTTGTCCGCCAGATTGTGCAGATAAAAAAATCTCCATGGCCGAGCGGGTCATGGAGATTTTTTTTGTTTTTTGTGGCTGCCCATGAACAACGCGGCAGCAAGCCCCCGGCGGCGGCCGCTTAAAATTCGATTCCCGGTTGCGCCTTGATGCCGTCGGCCAACGGATGCTTGACCGCGCGCATCTCGGTGACGAGGTCGGCAAGCTCCAGCAGCCGCTCCGGGGCATGGCGGCCGGTCACCACCACATGCTGACCCGCAGGGCGGCCGGTCAGGATGTCCAGGCAGGGCTCGAGGGGCAGCATGTTGTAGTGGAGCAGGTAGGTAAACTCGTCGAGCACCACGGTATGGTAGCTCCCGGAGGCGATCGCGGCGCGGGCGAAATCCCAGCCCTCCCGAGCCAGGCGGGCGTCTTCCTCGATGTTGTCCGATTTCCAGGTGAACCCCTGGCCCATCACATGAAAATCGATCAAGCCTTCAAACCGTTTGACCGCGTCCAGTTCGCCGTAGCGCCAGCCGCCCTTGATGAACTGAATGAAGCAGACCTTGAGGCCGTGACCGGCCGCCCGCATGGCCATGCCGAGGGCGGCGGTGGTCTTGCCCTTGCCGTTGCCGGTGAACACCATCAGTAATCCCCTGGCCATCGCTGTCTCCCTGTCCCGAAGTTGCACCATTCTCTTTTCAATGCACAACTCAATTAGATGCAGGCGGGTTCTGCGTCCTGCGACTCCGCGCAGGATGACGCGCGTGTTTCGATACGCAGGCGGGACGCCTGCGGTCCCATGTCCATGCCTTTGCCGTCGTGCCCGCAGGGTACTGGATTCCCTGTCATTCCCGCGTAGGCGGGAATTTCGCGGGAATGAACCGGGCACGGCACGCCGTGCCCCTACGGCACCCATACCTGTATTGGTAATCCGTGGCGGCAGTTCCCCGCACATGTTGGGGTTCGCCTGCGGCTCGCAACGACGCTTCCCATTCCGTCATTCCGCGCGATCCTGCGCGCAAGCCGCAGGAGAAGCGGAGACGCGGAATCCACACGCCGGCCGCCGGATCGTTTACCTGCCTACGATACCGGAAACAGCGAAAGGTGCAAGGGCTGCGCGCCCGGCACGGGCAAAAGGAGCGATCCAAGCGCCCAGAGCGGGCGCCATTGCGGGCAAGGCACGAATTCAGGCCAAGCAATGGAATTCTGTGGCAGACAGGTTGCATCCTCTGGTTATATGACTTGGGATCGGCGCAGCCTGTTTTTTCAGCTCTGCCCATAATCTCGAAACGGGCTCAGACGCGCGGGCGCGCCGCCATCCCGGCGATATGCTCAATACCAAAAAACTCAGCATCAGAACGAGGTTGCATGGCCAACGAACCGAACAAGATCATCTACTCGATGAT
>WQUH01000092.1 GCA_009782165.1 Pseudomonadota bacterium
GTCTATGAAAATTCATGAGTATCAGGCCAAGGAACTATTTCGAAAATTCAATGTACCTACCCCCAAAGGGAAACTCGCCCTTACCGTGGACGAAGTAGAGAAAATTGCCGAGGAATTCGGGTATCCGGTCGTCGTCAAGGCTCAGGTCCATGCGGGTGGCCGCGGCAAGGGCGGCGGCGTCAAATTGGCCAAGACCAAGGCCGATGTCAAGCCGGTCGCCGGCTCCATCATCGGCATGACCCTCGTCACCAAGCAGACCGGCGCTCAGGGGAAAAAGGTGCGCAAGGTTCTGGTCGAGGAAGGGCTGAACATCAAGAAGGAACTCTATCTCTCCATCATCCCCGACCGCGAGACCGCCACAGTCGCCATTGTCTGTAGCCAGGACGGCGGCATGGACATCGAGGAGGTGGCCGCCAAGACCCCCGAGCGGATCATCACCGTCAATGTCAGCCCGATCACCGGGTTCCAGCCGTTCCATGCCCGCAGAATCTGCTTTGGCCTTGAAATTGAAAAAGACTTGCAGAAGCAGATGTCGGCCCTGGTGAAAAATCTCTACGACCTGTTCGTCGCCTATGACTGCTCCATGGTCGAGATCAACCCGCTCATCATCACCGCCGAAGGCAACATCCTGGCGCTGGACGCCAAGATGGACGTCGACGGCAACGCCCTGTACCGTCATCCCGATGTCAAGGAGATGCGCGATGTCGACGAGGAAGACCCGGTCGAGGCCGAGGCCGCCCAGTTCGGCCTGAACTATATCAACCTCGACGGCAATGTCGGCAATATCGTCAACGGCGCCGGTCTGGCCATGGCCACCATGGATATCGTCAAAATGGCCGGCGCTTCTCCCGCCAACTTCCTGGATGTCGGCGGCGGCGCCAATGCCGAAGCCATCGAGAACGGCTTCCGCCTGATTATGAAGGATCCGGCCGTCAAGGGCATTCTGATCAACGTATTCGGCGGCATCCTCCGGTGCGACATTCTGGCCAAGGGTGTTGTTCAGGCCGCAACCAAACTGCAATTGAAGGTTCCCGTGGTGATCCGCATGGAAGGGACCAACGTCGAGGAAGGCCGCAAAATTCTTGCCGAATCCGGCCTCGATCTGGTCAACGCCAAGGATCTGGCCGACGCGGCGGAGAAGGTGGCGAAACTCGTTGCCTGATCGACCCGCTGCCCCGCAATCGAGCGATTCAACGTGCAGAAGGTATACAACAATAACCCGCAGAGGATTTGAGCATGAGCGTTTTAGTAAATAAAAATACACGGTTGGTTGTCCAAGGCATCACTGGCCAGGAAGGCCAGTTCCATACCCGATCCTGCATTGCGTACGGCACCAATGTCGTCGCCGGCGTAACCCCCGGCAAAGGGGGCCAGAAGATGGACGATGTGCCGATCTTCAACGGCGTGAAGGAGGCCCGGGATAAAACAGGCTGCAACGCCTCCATGATTCTGGTGCCGCCGGCCTTTGCCGCCGACGCGATCATGGAAGCCGCCGATGCCGGCATCGAGGTGGTGGTCTGCATCACTGAAGGGGTGCCGATCATCGACATGATGCGGGTCAAGAACTATCTGGCCACCCGCGCCACCCGGCTGATCGGCCCGAACTGTCCGGGCATCATCACCCCCGGCGAATGCAAGATCGGCATCATGCCCGGACCGATGCACAAACCCGGCGGACCGTGGGGCGTGGTCTCCCGCTCTGGAACACTCACCTACGAGGCCGTACACCAGTTGACCCAGGCCGGTTTCGGCCAGACCACCTGCATCGGTATCGGCGGCGACCCTGTCAACGGCACCAACTTCATCGACTGTCTGGAGCTGTTCGAGAAGGATCCCGACACCAAGGCCATCGTCATGATCGGCGAAATCGGCGGCAATGCCGAAGAGAACGCCTGCGCATGGATCAAGGCCAACACCAAGAAACCGGTGGTTGGTTTTATCGCCGGCCTGACCGCCCCTCCCGGCCGCCGCATGGGACATGCCGGCGCCATCGTCAGCGGCGGCAAAGGGACCGCCGAAGCCAAGATCGAGGCCATGAAGGCCAGCGGCGTGCATCACTGCGCCAATCTCGGCAAACTGGGCGAGCTCTGCAAGCAGGTCTATAAAGGTTGATCGAGACAGCAACGGGGTCGGATGCGCTCCATCCGGCCCCACATCGTCTTATAATTGGCAAGGAATGTTGACTGAATTCTGCAGCAAGGAGACAGCATGAGTACAAAACAAAAACTAGAGCAGTTCAAGCAAAAGCAGGTCAAGGCCTTGCTCGGCGGGGGCCAGGACAAAATTGACAAGATCCATGCGGCCGGCAAGTACACTGCCCGCGAGCGCATCACCCTGCTGCTCGATCCGGGCACCTTCGAGGAATACGATTCCTTCAAGCTCCATCGCTGCTACAACTTCGGCATGGAAAAAACCAAGTTCCTCGGCGACGGCATCGTGACCGGATACGGCAAGCTCGCCGGCCGGCCGGTGTACATCTATGCCCAGGATTTTTCCGTGCTGGGCGGCTCCCTCTCCGGAACCCTGGCGGAAAAGATCTGCAAGGTCATGGATCTGGGCATGAAGAACGGCATCCCGGTCATCGGCCTCAACGACTCGGGCGGCGCCCGTATTCAGGAAGGCATCGAGGCCCTGGCAGGCTATACCGAGATCTTCACCCGCAACGTCCTGTCCTCCGGCGTGGTTCCCCAGATCACCGGCGTCTTCGGACCCTGCGCCGGCGGCGCGGTTTACTCGCCGGCCCTGACCGACTTCATCATCCAGGTCAAGATCCAGTCCTACATGTTCCTGACCGGTCCCAAGGTGGTGAAAACCGTGTGCCAGGAGGATGTCACCACCGAGGCCCTGGGCGGCGCGGTCATGCACACCACCAAGTCCGGCGTCACCGACTACGCGGCCGAGAACGAGGACGACGCGATTCAGTACATCAGGGATCTGATGAGCTATCTGCCGCAGAACAACCTGGAGAATCCTCCGGATGCGCCCTGCGACGACCCGATCACCCGTCGGTCCGAATTGCTCAACGACATCATTCCGGACAACCCGAACGTGGCCTACGATATCAAGAAGGTCATCGCCGAGACGGTCGATAACGGCATCTTCTTCGAGATCAAGAAGAATTTCGCCCCGAACATCGTGGTCGGTTTTGCCCGTTACGGCGGCAAAGCCGTTGGCATCGTCGGCAACCAGCCGTCGTATTACGCCGGCGTGCTCGATATCGATTCGTCGATCAAGGGCGCCCGGTTTGTCCGCTTCTGCGACTGCTTCAACATCCCGATCATTACCTTTGTCGATGTCCCCGGCTTCCTGCCCGGCACCAACCAGGAGTTCGGCGGCGTCATCCGCAACGGGGCCAAGCTGCTCTACGCCTATGCCGAGTCGACCGTGCCCAAGGTCACCGTCATCACCCGCAAGGCCTACGGCGGCGCCTACTGCGCCATGTCGTCCAAGCACCTGCGCACCGACATCAACTACTCCTGGCCGACCGGCGAAATCGCCGTTATGGGCTCCAAGGGCGCGGTTGAAATTCTGTATGCCAAGGGCGCCAAGGCGGCCGAAGATCCCAGGGCCTTTTTGGTCGAGAAGGAAAACGAGTACAACGAAAACTTCTCCAACCCCTATTGCGCGGCCGAGCGCGGCTATATCGACGCGGTCATCGAACCGGCTGAAACCAGGTATCGGATCATCAATGCGCTCGAGTCGATTTCCGGGAAACGCGACACCATCCCGATGAAGAAACACGGCAATATCCCGCTGTAAGCACTCTCAAGCAATGGTGCGGCACCTGCCGCGCCAATAGACTCAGAGGATGACAGAATGGCAAAAACGAACAAAAAGATGGCTGCCGCCCTTGCCGCCGTCAACGCCTACCTGATGCAGGAAGAAGAAGCGGCCTATCAGGCGCAACTGGCTGCCGCCAGACCCGCGCCGCAAGGGCCGAGCTTATGGTCGATGGCCAGCCGCCAGGATATCATGAATTACCGCCGGCTGATTCAAATGAAAGCCTTCTGATGGCTTTTTTACAAAAGAATTGACTTCAACGACAACGTATAACAGGGAGAACCGAACAATGAGCGACCAAGTAAAAATGACCGCCATGAATTACGCCAGTGACCGGCCCAAAGCGAAAAATCCGGTCAAGGTTATGGACCTCACCTTCCGTGATGGTCACCAATCTCTGTTCGCCACCCGTGGCCGGACTGAAGACATGATCCCGGTTGCCGAGATGATGGACGAGATTGGTTTCTGGGCCCTTGAGACCTGGGGCGGCGCCACCTTCGATACCATGCACCGTTTCCTCAACGAGGATCCGTGGGAGCGCCTCCGCACCCTGAAGCGCTACGTCAAGAAGACCCCCTTCTCCATGCTGCTCCGCGCCCAGAACCTGGTCGGCTACCGGAACTACGCCGATGACCTGTCGACCGCCTTTGTCGAGCGCGCCGCCGAAAACGGGATGGACATCTTCCGGACCTTTGACGCGCTCAACGATTATCGCAACTTCGAAACGGTTGTGAAGCAGATCAAAAAGAGCGGCAAGCACTTCCAGGGCTGCATCTGCTATACCCTGACCGAACCGCGTCTGGGCGGCGAGGTATACAATCTCGACTACTATGTCAACAAGGCGAAGGATCTGGTTAAGATGGGCGCCGATTCCATCTGCATCAAGGATATGGCCGGTCTGATCGCGCCGTACGATGCCTATGACATCGTCAAGGCCATCAAGGCGTCGACCAAGATTCCGGTGCATCTGCACAGCCACTTCACCTCCGGCATGGCCTCGATGAGCCACCTGAAGGCGATCGAGGCGGGCGTCGATATCGTTGACACCTGTATGACCCCGTACGCCTACCGCACCTCCCATCCGGCGATCGAGCCTCTGGTCATGGCCCTGCTCGGCACCAACCGCGACACCGGCTTCGACATCAAGAAACTGGCCGCGATCAACGAGGTGCTCGAGAAGGAAGTCATGCCGAAGTACAAGCACCTGCTCGACGACTCCAAGGTTTCGACCATCGACATCAACGTGCTGCTGCACCAGACCCCGGGCGGCATGCTGTCCAACCTGGTCAACCAGTTGCGCGAGATGGATGCTCTGGACAAAATCGACCAGGTCTACAAAGAGCTGCCGCGGGTTCGTAAAGAACTCGGCCAGATCCCGCTGGTCACCCCGACCAGCCAGATCGTCGGCATCCAGACCGTCAACAACGTGCTCTTCGATACCCCGGAAGAGCGCTACAAGATGATCACCGCCCAGGTCAAGGATCTGTGCTACGGTCTCTACGGCAAAACCGCGGTGCCGATCGACAAGGCGGTGCAGAAGAAGGCCCTGAAAGGCTATTCGCGCGGGGAAACCCCGATCACCTGCCGTCCGGCCGAGGTCATCGAGCCCGAACTCGAGAAGGCCAAGAAAGAGGTCGGCTCGCTGGCCAAGGACATCGACGATGTAGTGCTCTACGGCATCTATCCGGTCACCGGCAAGAAGTTTTTGGAGTGGAAGTATGGCGTGGCCCCGGCGCCGCCCGAGGTCAAGGCGATCACCATGGACGATGTCAAGAAGCGCGATGAACTGGTCGCCAAGGCCAAGGCCGGCAAGCTGGTCGAGCCCAAGGCCGGCGCTCCCGAGAAATCCGCCAATGTGCGGACCTTCAACGTCTTTGTCGATGGCGAGTATTTCAATGTCGATGTCGACCCGACCGGCGACTTCCAGCCGATGGTAGCCGCTGCCCCGCGTCCCGCCGTTGCCGCCCCGGCCGCAGCTCCCAAGGCTGCCGCCGCCGCTCCGGCTGCCGCGCCCAAGGCCGCTGCCGCCGCTCCCAAGGCTGCCGCACCGGTAGCGGTTGAAGGCGGTACGCCGCTGCTGGCCCCCATGCCTGGCATGGTGGTCAAAAACCTGGTCAACGTCGGCGACGCTGTCAAGGCCGGCGACGCCATCGTGGTGCTCGAGGCCATGAAGATGGAGAACAACCTGGCCGCGCCGTGCGACGGCACGGTCAAGCAACTGTGCTGCAACAGCGGCGACTCGGTCGCCAAAGAC
>WQUH01000093.1 GCA_009782165.1 Pseudomonadota bacterium
GCATCTTCGCTCATCGAACACTCCATCCACCGGTCGGCAAAAAACACGCGCGGAAACAGGCAAACAAGAAACCGCGCCCGGCATTAACAAAAAAAAGCCGCGCGCGGCGCAAACAGACAATCAGACGGGCTTGACGACAGCGCCGGAACGGATACAGCGGGTGCAGACGTTGGCATGCATCGTGCCGCCGTTGCCGGTTTGCAGGCGGACCCTTTGCAGGTTGGGCAGCCAGCGGCGACGGGTTCTGTTGTTGGCGTGGCTGACGTTGTTTCCCGTCAATGGGCCTTTGCCGCAGATTTCACATGTACGGGCCATGGTTGTTTCTCCTCTGGTAAATCGTTTGACAATAACCGCGAATAATAGCCCGACACCCTAAAAAAGCAAGCCCTTTTCCTATCCATTGCATATAATCCGCCGCGCATGGCGGTTGTTCTTCCGTTTTCATTGCCCAACTCAATGCGTACCGTCATCGCGGCAGCTTCGCCCCGTGGCGATCCAGCGCCGGTTAGTCAAGCCAACCTACACCACTATACGTCGTCGCCGAAGCAGCAAGCTCTCCACATGGCATAGGTTGGGGTGAGCGGAACGCGAACCCCAACGGTGAGAGGCAACGCTTTTGTTGGGGTTCGCCTGCGGCTCACCACCAACCTATGAACTGGATTCCCGCTTTCGCGGGAATGACGAAGAAGCCTGGATTGCTTCGGCACTTCGTGCCTCGCAATGACGGCGTTTGGGGCGGCAGTTCCCCATCGGGAGCGGCGAAAGGCCGGCGGCAACCACCGATAATCGGCAGAAACGAACAGGAAGTTGTATCAGGAAATTTTCTTCGTTCCATGGTTCCCGGCTTCTGTTATAATCGTTCGATCAGTCGAAACCCGCCCGCAAGCCGCCAGCACGCCGCCCCGCCTCGACCGCGGGCATACGCGCCGGCAGCCGGGCCGAAAACCGGCGCCGTACCGCCCTTCGCGCCACAAGGAACCACCGCATGCGACATCTTGCCAGCCTGATGTATGAACTGTTCTCGTGGCGGATGGCCCTTGACATTCTTCTGATCGCCGCCGCCCTGTTCTTCCTGTACCGCACCCTGCACCGCCTGGGCACCTGGAAAATCATGGTCGGCATCCTGCTGGCCCTGCTGGTCTTTGTTCTGGCCAGCGCCCTCCAGCTCAAGGGCATCGAGTGGATCTACCACAACGTCAGCAATGTGGCCGTGCTGGGCCTGATCATCATCTTTCAGCCGGAACTGCGCAAGATTTTGGAGAAGGCGGTTTCGGTCTCCCCGCACCGGCACAGGGACCAGGACACCGAGCTGTACACCCTCATCGGCGCGGCGCTCGTCAACCTGGCCCAGGAACAGTGCGGCGCCATCATCGTCTTTCCCGGCAAGGAGCCGCTCAACAGCAAGATCTCGGGCGGCTACCGGCTGAACGCCGTCCCCAGCCTGCCGCTGATCCTCAGCATCTTCGATTCCAACTCGCCGGGCCACGACGGCGCGGTGATCATCGACGGCGGCAAGCTGACCCGCTTCGGCGTCCGGCTCCCCATGTCGCAATCGGCCAGGCTGGGCGAGGAATACGGCACCCGGCACCACGCCGCCATGGGACTGGCCGAACAGACCGATGCCCTGGCCCTGGTCGTTTCCGAGGAACGGGGCCGGGTGTCCATCTTCGTCAACGGCGAGATGCGGCCGGTGCGCACCGCCGAGGAAATCACCCGGATCATTGCCGCCCACCAGCAGGAACTGGGCCTCTTCAACCGCGACAACGGCCTGAAAATCCGCAAACGGACCATCTTTCAGGTTGCCGTCAGCCTGGTCGTCGCCATCATCTTCTGGTCCACCCTCATCATCGCCCAGCGGGAGGTGGTCGAGCGCGTTCTGCCGGTGGCCATCGATTACACCTCCCCGGCCGATGAACTGGCGCTGGTCGGGGAAAAGCCCAACGAGGTCAAACTGTACCTTTCCGGCCCCAAATCGGAGATCGACAACCTGACCAACAATCCCCCCAACGTCAAGATCGACCTGTCCAAAATGGCCAAGGGCAGCCAGACCATCATCATCACCAGCGAAAACCTGCGCCTGCCCAAGGGCGTCACCCTGCTCGACACCTCGCCCCAGCAACTCAAGCTCACCCTGGCCGCCGTGGTCCAGAAAAATGTGCCGATCACCCCGCAGATCATCGGCAAACTGCCCGGCAACCTGAAGATCAAGAAAATCACCGTGACCCCGCCAACGGTTCTGGTCACGATTCCGTCGACCAAGGAAGAGAACGTCAGCGAAGAGGTGCTGACCACGCCGATCTACCTGGAATCGATCTCCACCGACAGCAAACTGTTCTGCAAGGTGACCGCCCGCCCCTCGATCCAGCCGGTCGCCAAACGCTGGCCGGACGCGGAAGTCTTCATCGAACTGAAGTGACCGGTTGGTTGGCGTTCCTGGCAATGATGGATTGGCCTCGCCGCCAGGTGGTTTTTCGTCACTCTCTCTTTTTTTCTCCTCACAGCAAGACGCGCTGCGCAGTAAAGTCGCAGGATGAATGCAACCGAAGGTGGGCGAAGAATTGTTTGTGACGCAATGATCTTTGCAGTAAGTATGAGCAGAATGTCGTCAAGATAGCGCCATGCGAGGTCGTGATTATGATCATAACCAATATCGAACTGAAAAATTGGAAAAATTTTGTCGGTGTCAACGTAGCATGCGGGAAACGCATGTTTCTGATTGGCCCAAACGCTTCTGGAAAGTCTAATTTTCTTGATGCATTGCGCTTCCTGCGCGACATAGCTCAAGATGGCATTGAAAAAGCTGTCCTGGCACGGGGTGGAATAAGCGCTGTCAGATCTCTGAGCGCACGGAGTCAACCCGACATCACTGTGGCGGTCACCTTGGATGATGTATGGAAATACTCCCTCACCTTTGGTACGGAAAAATCCGACCCGCTGGCGCCCCTGGTGCGGAGGGAAGCGGTCTACAAGAGAAGCGGATTCGGTGTAACGACTTGGAAACCTGTTTTAGAACGGCCAACGGAAGAGGATCGCACCGATACCTTGCGCCTGACGCAGACAGCCTTGCAACAGATTAATGCCAACGCGGAATTCAGAGAGGTCGCCGAATTTTTCTCCAGCATTCAGTACAGGCACATCCTGCCCCAGTTGGTGCGTGAACCCAAGGCCTTTTCGCCAAGCCCCATCAGCAACGATCCATACGGGCGCGATCTCGTTCAGGCCATATGGAATGCCTCAAAACGCACGCGAGATTCACGTTTGGGCAAAATCAATGAGGCATTGAAAGTCGCCGTGCCGCAACTGGAGAATCTGACTGTCAAGCAGGATAGAAACGGCATACCGCATTTCGAAGTCAACTATGCGCATTGGCGGAAACGCGGAGCTTACCAGAGTGAATCGTCATTCTCTGACGGTACCTTGCGCCTGCTTGCGCTGTTGTGGTCTATTTTGGACACCGGTGGCCCTCTGCTGCTGGAAGAACCGGAATTATCGCTGCATGAGGAAATCGTTGCTCAGTTGCCCTCAATTTTTTCCCGCATGGACAGAGACAAGAAAAAGAGTATCCGACAAATTTTTGTCACCACGCACTCGTACGCGATGTTATGCGTTCCCGGTATCGGCGCCAACGAAGTCATCCGTTTTGCACCGGACAAGGAGGGTACAAAAGTACTGCTGCCCAATCCGCAAGAGACAGCGGCGATACAAAGAGGAGAATTGACTGTCGCGGATCTGCTGCTGCCGAAAACAGGGCCGAAGAATGTCGAGCAGTTGAGGCTGTTCTGACATGGTGATCGATCTGCTGCTGGAAGGCTGGCTGGAAGAACCGGTGGCCGACAAGTTGCTGGCCTTTTGCGGGCACGCCAAAGGAGAGGTGTTCGGCAAACGGGGGGTTCGGTATATCCGCGACAAAGCCAAAGGGTTCTATTCCGTGGCGGCGCCCGACGCCCCCATGCTGGTGCTGACGGACTTTATGGATACTCGCGCCGCCTGTCCTCCGGCAGCGCTGCAAAGCTACCTGCTTCACGCCTGTCCGTTGCCAGTGCCCTATTTTCTTTGCCGTTTCGCGGTCAATGCATTGGAAAGCTGGCTGCTCGCAGACAGGCAATCCATGTCTGATTTTTTGCGGGTGCCGTTGACCAAAATTCCGCTCAATCCGGATGACGAGCCGAATCCAAAAAACACGCTGATAATGTTAGCCAGCCGTTCAAGAAAAACGTCCATACGCGATGGCATAGCGCCCGCCCCTGAACATCAGGGGCAGACATCTCCCAACTATCTGCATACCATGGGTGCATTTGTCGCCGTCCACTGGAATGTCGAGGGCGCAATGCGCCATTCTCCCAGCCTGCAGCGCTGCGTGCAACGCCTGCAACAGCTTTAGCCCGGATTATTCACGAAGCTCCGCGAACCGAGCGGGCACGTATCCGATCGGCTCGATCAGCAACAGCCGCCCCATGAATGGATGGTTGTGTCTCTGGCAGAGGCGACTGACGGCTTCAGCGGCATCACCTCCTCCGGCCGCCCAGGAGCGAACCCAGGATGCCGCGCACGATTTCGCGGCCGATGGACGAACTGGCGCTGCGGATCACGCTTTTGGCCGCCGCGGTCAGGATGCCGTCGCGGCGGTTGTTGCCCAGCAGGATGTCGGTCATGGAACCCGTGCTGGCGCCTCCCGTGGTCGGCCCGCTCGCGCCCGGCGAACGTTGCGGCGCCGGCGGCGCCGACTGTGCCGACTGCGCCGCCCGAACCGCCAGTTTTTCGTAGGCCGATTCGCGGTCGATCGCCTGATCGTAGACGCCTTTCAACAGGGAATTGGCCTGCACCTGTGCGCGCTCGGCCTCGCTGATCGGGCCGATGCGGCTGGCCGGCGGCAGGATGTACACGCGCTCCACCTTGCTGGGCCGCCCCTTTTCGTCAAGCATCGACACCAGCGCCTCGCCGACGGCAAGTTCGGTAATCGCCGTTTCGGTGTCGATCGCCGGATTGGCGCAGAGCGTCTGCGCCGCCGCCTTGACCGCCTTCTGGTCGCGCGGGGTGAAGGCGCGCAGGGCGTGGTTGACGCGGTTGCCGAGCTGGCCGAGCACGTTGTCGGGAACGTCGGCCGGATTCTGGGTAACGAAATAGACGCCGACGCCCTTCGAGCGCACCAGCCGCACGATCAACTCAATCTTGTCGAGCAGCGCCCGAGGGGCATCATTAAACAACAGATGCGCCTCGTCGAAGAAAAACACCAGCTTCGGTTTTTCCGGATCGCCGATTTCCGGCAGCCGCTCGTACAGTTCGGACAGCAGCCACAGCAGCATGGTCGAATACAGCATCGGCGCATTGAGCAACTGATCCGCCGCCAGGATATGGACGATGCCGCGCCCCTGGTCGGTTTGCAGCAGATCGTCGATGTCGAGCATCGGCTCGCCGAGAAACAGCTCGCCGCCCTGCTGTTCGAGCGACAACAGCCCGCGCTGAATCGCGCCGATGCTGGCCGCCGACACGTTGCCGTATTTGGCGACGAATTCCCTGGCGTTCTCGCCGACGAATTGCAGCATCGCCCGCAGATCCTTGAGATCCAGCAGCAGCAGGCCCTGGTCGTCGGCAATTTTGAACACCATCGTCAGCACGCCCGCCTGGGTGTCGTTCAGCATCAGGATGCGCGACAACAAGAGCGGCCCCAAATCCGAGACCGTCGCCCGCAGCGGATGCCCCTGCTTGGCGAACACATCCCAGAACGCCACCGGGAACGCGCCATATTCAGGTTCGGGCAGGCGCAAGGTCTGCAAGCGCTGCTTGAACTTTTCCGACGGAGCGCCCGCCTGCGACATGCCGGCCAGATCGCCCTTGACGTCGGCCATGAAAACCGGCACGCCGATGGCGCTGAAACGTTCGGCCAGGGTCTGCAGGGTCACGGTTTTGCCGGTGCCGGTCGCGCCGGTGATGAGACCGTGCCGGTTGGCCAGTCCGGGCAGCAGGACAACTTCCTGATCGCCGTGTTTGCCGATGAGAAGGGGTTCGATGCTCAT
>WQUH01000094.1 GCA_009782165.1 Pseudomonadota bacterium
CAACTCTGGGGCTATCCCTTTGCGGTGCTGCTGATGGCCCTGTCCTCGGTCATGACCCTGCTGTTCTTTCGCCGGAAAAAGTGGCTCTGATGTCCTGACGGCACGGGCAGCGCCCGGCCGCCCGTTTTTTTTCCCCAGGTGCGCCAGATGAAGAGACCATGGATCATCCTCCTGATCGCCGGCGCGCTCGGCTGGCTGCTGGTGCAGACGGTGCGGCCGCCGCTGCGCGATCCCCAGGCGGTGTCCCGGCCGGTCGAAGCCAGGGGCGACCTGGCCGACGACGAAAAAAACACCATCGCCATCTTCCGCAACGCCGCGCCCTCGGTGGTGTATATCACCAGCATCGCGGTGCGCCGCGACCTCTTCAGCCTCAATGCCTACGAGATTCCCCGGGGAACCGGTTCGGGCTTCATCTGGGACCGGCAGGGGCGGATCGTGACCAACTACCATGTCATTGCCGACGCCAGCCGGCTGGAGGTGACCCTGGCCGATCATTCCACCTGGAAGGCGGCGCTGGTGGGCGCGGCTCCAGATCGCGATCTGGCGGTGGTGCAAATCGACGCCCCGGCCGACAAGCTGCGGCCCATCGCCATCGGCGCCTCCAAGGATCTGCTGGTGGGGCAGAAGGTCTTTGCCATCGGCAACCCCTTCGGCCTGGACCAGACCCTGACCACCGGCATCGTCAGCGCGCTCGGCCGGGAGATCACGGCCGCCACCGGCCGGACCATCCACGATGTCATTCAAACCGACGCGGCCATCAATCCGGGCAACTCCGGCGGGCCGCTGCTGGACAGCGCCGGCCGGCTGATCGGGGTCAACACCGCCATTTACAGCCCCTCCGGGGGCAGTTCGGGGATCGGCTTCGCGGTGCCGGTGGGCGAGGTCAACCGGGTGGTGCCGCAGATCATCGCCAGGGGCAAACCGATCCGGCCCGGCCTGGGCGCAACCCTGGCCAACCGGAGGCTGACCGATGAGCTGGGGCTGGAAGGGGTCATGATCCTGAAGGTGCTCCCCGGCTCGACCGCGGAAAAAGCGGGGCTGCGCGGCGTGGCCCAGGTGCGGGACGGGCTGGTGCTGGGCGACATCATCCTCGCGGTCAACGGCGCCGCGGTGCGGGATGACGAGAGCCTGCGCGACGAACTGGAACGGTATGAGGTGGGGCAGAGCGTCACCCTGACCCTGCGGCGCGATACCGGCACGGTCGAGGCGCGGGTGACGCTCGAGGCGATGAACTGAAACCGGCCTGGCCGGCCTGTCAGGGCATCAGGGACGGCTTTTTCTTCCGGTAGGTGGCGCTCAGGCGGCCGATCAGCCAGCCGAGCAGCAGGACCGCGGCGCCGGTGAAGAACCAGATGATCGACCGGTTTTTTTTCAGCACCGTGCACTCGATCTGGGATTCGGTCAACTGCTGGCGCAGGGTCTCGATCTGTTGCCGCGCCTCGCCCAGGTCGTTCTTGGCGCGGGCGTCGCTGGCGGGGTCGGCGATCAGGGCCTGATACTTGTCGGCCAGGGTGCTGCGGTCGGTGGTGCAGGCCCCCAGTTCCTTGCGCAGCCGCTCGTTTTCTCCGGCAAGGTTCCGGAACCGTCCCTGGGAATCGATCACGGTGCCGTTCGGCCCCAGCCCCGGTTTGATGTCGGTCACCGGCAGCAGCGGCGAACTGCCGAGAAAGCGGCTGCGCACCCAGCCCTCGGTGCCGCCCTGCAATTTTACCCGCGCCCATTCCTTGCCCCCCTGCACCAGTTCCACGGCTGTCCCCATCGGCACGGTGGCGACAATCTGGGCGTTGTCGCCGGGGTTCTTGCGCATGAGCACTTCCAGGCTCGGCTTGATATAGAGGATCTCCGCATGCGCCGGCACGGCGAACCAGCCGAACGCCAACATCGAAATCACTGCCGCGCCGGGCCGGAATGAACGAGGAACCAACGGGTTTTTCATGGAATCTTCCCCGAAGGGATGCAAGAGAAGGCAATGGACAAAAAAAGGGTTGCGCGGCGCCATCGCCTGAAGAATATCCCGGCCCGGCCGCATGGCAGGGGATATGTGTGGTGTGTTACGGCAGAACGAAGGCTGACGGCACCCTACCACGAAATGACGCGGCCCGCCAGTCCTGCCTGCACAATGCGCCCCCTGGCCCGCGCATTCAGACGGTATGGAGTTTCTTGCTCCTGATTGCGGCCAACTCCCGCATGTTGCGGGCCTTGTCGAATTCATCGACAATCTCCCGGCCGATAATCTCTTCCAGGATATCTTCCATGCTGATGACCCCGGTAACGCTGCCATATTCGTCGACCACCACGAACAGGTGCTGAGACCGTTCGAAGAAATCGACGAAGGTGCGGTCCAGCGACGCGGTTTCCGGCACAAAGTGGACCGGCCGCATGATGTGCTGGAGCTTCAGCGAGCCCTGGCCGGCGGCGGCGGCCAGGAGCACATCCTGGCTGAGCGCGATCCCCACCACATTGTCGGGCTCGCCGTCGTACACCGGCACCCGGCTGTGCATCCGCCACTTGCCCTCCATGCGGGCCGCCTCCTTGATCGCCAGCGATTGCGGGACGGAAAAGGTGACCGTGCGCGGGGTCATGACCTGGCGGACGGTTTTCTCTCCCAACTGGAGGATATTGGCGATCACCTTTTCCTGGTCGGCCTCGATGCCGCCGGACTTCCGGCTCAGGCTGGCGATGGTCTTGAGTTCCGCCGCGGAAAGACGTTGGGGTCTGCGGCTGTTGGGCACCAGACGGGTCATCTGTCGCGCCAGCCAGATCAGGGGCAGCAGCGCCATGATCATGAACCGGAGCGGCGCCACGATGTGAGGCCCCACCTGCCGGGCAAAGGCGACGCCGATGGTCTTGGGCAGCACCTCGGCGAACAGCAGGAGGGCCAGGGTGAAGATCAGGGAAAACCAGATGAGGCCCTCCTGGCCGAACAGATCCAGCGCCGCGGCGCCGGCCACCGAGGCGCAGGTGGTGTGCGCCACGGTGTTGAGGGTGATGATGGCGGTGATCGGCTGTTCGACATTTTCCTTGAGCCGCCGCATATCCTTGGCCTGGCGGGGGTGGCCCTCGGTCATCAGTTCGACCTGCGCTGCCGACAGGGAAAGAAAGGTGGCCTCGAACAGTGAACAGGTCGCGGCAACCAGCAGGGCGACACTCACGGAAACAATGAAAACGAGCAGCATGAATAACCTCTTGAAATCAAGGATATTTACGAACAGGTCCGGTAACCGGCGGTTTTGCCGATTGAGCTTGGAGCAAGTTTAGTGTATGAAAAGTCAACATTAAATCAGTTGCCGCCGCTTTTCAAAGTATTCCATCACCCGTCCGCGGAGGAATCTGTTCTGTGTCCGCTCAGACCACTGCCATTGAGTTGTTCGGCCAGGATCCGTCTCTGTTCACCGGCGATCTGCTGGCCTGTCTGGTGGCGGAGGGGTCTTCCCGGCCCGCCGGGCCCGGACCGGGCATCAACCGGCTCTTGGCCAGGGTGCGGGAGACCGGTGATTTCAAAGGGGAAAAAGACCAGGTTTTTCTGCTGTACCCTGAATTGACGGCTGTGGCCGCCGCCCAACCCCTCCCGGCCAGGAGGGTGCTGTTCGTCGGCCTGGGCAAAGCGGACGGCCCGGCCAACGGTCTGCGGGAGCGGCTTCGCCTGGCCGGCGGCGTCGTTGCCAAACAGGCCGGGACAGTGAAGGCCAGGGAGGCGCTGGTTCTGTTGCCCAGGGACTACCCGCTCGATGCGGGCGAGATCGCCGAGTGTGTGGGCGAAGGGCTGTTGCTCGGCAACTACCGCTTCGATCGGTACAAACAGCCCAAAGACGACGACCCGCCGGGCCGGGTCGAGCGTTTTTTCCTCCACCGCAGCGGTCTGGCCGCCGCCAAGGTCCGCAAGGGCCTCGAACTTGGGCGGATCCTGGCCGAGGCGACCTGCGCCGCCCGCGACATGGCCAACCAGCCCGGCAACGGCTGGACCCCGGCCGACTTTGCCGAATATGCCAGGCAACTGGGCCAAAAAAGGTTCCTGCGCTGCACGATCCTGGACAAGGCCGCCCTGCGGCAACTGGGCATGGGCGGGATTCTTGGCGTCAACCAGGGCTCGGCCCAGCCGCCGTTTCTGGTGATCCTCGAATACCGGCGCAACACAAAAAATCCGACCATCCTCCTGGCGGGCAAGGGCCTGACCTTTGATTCCGGCGGCATCAGCGCCAAGGCGCCGGCCGGCATGGAGGACATGAAGTACGACATGTGCGGCGGCGCGGCCGTGCTGGCCGCCATGCGGGCCATTGCCGAGATCGGCCTGCCGGACGTGAACGTGGTGGCCCTGGTGCCTGCCACGGAAAACCTGTCCGGTTCGGCGGCCCTCAAGCCCGGCGACGTGATCCGCCATTACGGCGGCAAGACATCCGAAATCATCAATACCGACGCCGAGGGCCGGCTGATCCTGGCCGATGCCCTGGCCTACGGCATTGCGACCTATCAGCCCCAGGCGGTGATCGATGTGGCCACCCTGACCGGCGCGGTGATCATCGGCCTGGGCCACCACTACACCGGCCTGCTCGGCAATGACGATCGCCTGGCCGAACAGTTGATCGCGGCCGGGGACCGGGCCGCCGAGCCGCTGTGGCGGCTGCCGCTGGGACCGGAGTACCGCAAACAGATCGATTCCCGGATCGCCGACATCAAAAACGCCGGCAGCGACCGCAGCGGCGGCACCATCGTCGGCGCCTGCTACCTGCAGGAGTTCGTCGGCCAGACCCCCTGGGCGCACCTCGACATCGCCGGCACCGCCTGGGGGTTTACCGAAAAATCGTATATTCCCAAGGGGCCCTCGGGTATCGGAGTGCGCACCTTGGTCGATTGTCTGCGCCGATGGCGGCCAATCCAGTCGGTTGACGAGAACCACTAGCACATCGCCTCGCGCCGGCCATGTCCGGCCGAAAACAGCCAAAGGGAGAACATCATGCTTGTCAAGAGAAAGGGAATCACCGTCAGCCGGCAGATTTTGGACGACCAGCGACTGCATCCGGAAGCCACCGGCAGCCTGACCGGTCTGCTCAACGATCTGGTGGTGGCCGGCAAGATCATCAGCGCCGAGGTCAACATGGCCGGGCTGGCCGATATCCTCGGGCAGTCGGGCCGGACCAACGTCCAGGGCGAAGACGTGCAGAAGCTCGACGTGTTCGCCAACCAGACCATCAAGCGGCGGATGGAGCAGTGCGGCCATGTCTGCGTCATGGCCTCGGAAGAGGAAGACGACATCATCCCGGTGCTCGAAGGGTACGAAGGCGACTACACCATTGCCTTTGACCCGCTCGACGGCTCGACCAACATCGATGTCAACGTGTCCATCGGCTCCATTTTTTCCATCCATCGCCGCCTCAGCCCGTCAGGCCAGGGCAACGTCGGCGATCTCCTGCAAAAGGGCGGCAAACAGGTGGCGGCCGGCTACATCATCTACGGCTCCTCCACGGTGATGGTCTACACCACCGGCGCCGGCGTCCACGGGTTTACCCTCGACCCGAGCGTGGGCGAGTTTTTCCTCTCCCACCCCAACATCAGGATCCCGGAAACCTCGCTCTACTACAGCGTCAACGAGGCCTACGCCAACCACTGGTTCGACTCCACCCGCCGGTTCATCGGCCATCTGAAAACCGCCGACGGCGGCAAGGGGGCCTACAGCCTGCGCTATATCGGATCGCTGGTGGCCGATTTCCACCGGAACCTGATCAAGGGCGGCATCTTCCTCTATCCCCGCGACAAGAAAAGCGGCGAAAAATCCGAGGGCAAGCTGCGGCTCCTCTACGAGGCCGCGCCCCTGGCCCTGCTGATCGAACAGGCGGGCGGGCGGGCGGTCACCGATGACGGCCGGCGCATCCTTGACATCGAGCCGACCAAGTTGCACCAGCGCGTTCCCCTGATCATCGGCTCCAAACGCGATGTCGATCTGGCGGAGAA
>WQUH01000095.1 GCA_009782165.1 Pseudomonadota bacterium
CGGTCTTCTTCCCTGGCCATCGCGGAGACAGCGCTCAGCGCATGGATCTTTTCCACCAGTTGCCTGATGTCCACCGGCTTCTCCAGGACATCGGCCGCGCCCAGTTTCATGGCCTGGACCCCCTTGCTCACCGTGGCATGCCCGGTCAAGAGGATAATCTGTTGCGCGGGGTTGAAGGCGACAAGCTGTTCCAGCACCTGCAGGCCATCCAGGTCGGGCATCTGCAGATCGAGCACGATCGCGTTGAACCATGTGGCGCGCACCAGGTCGAGGGCGGCCCGGCCCGAGGCCGTCGTTGTCACCTCCAGCCCCCGGATGGTCAACCGTTCCGCCAGGATGTCGAGAAATTCCTGATCGTCGTCGATCAGCAGCACAGTTACGGACATTCCATCCTCCGCCTAGCCTCCAGCCGTTTTATTCGATGAATCTGATGGGCATGCGCAGGCGCAACGCGCTGTTCTGCGGATCGGCCTGAACCTGCATGTGGAGAAACAGGATCAGCGGCTGCGCCTCGGCCGCCACCGTTGTCTCGAGTTGTTTGACCGGAATCTCGGGGGTGCAGCGCAGGGTCACGACGATATCGCTCGCCTCGGCATGCGCGCCCAGAACGACCTGCTGCCCTGCTCCGGCCAGCAGGAAGATGTTCTTCAGACAGATCCACAACAGGTTCTCGACCACAAAGGCCAGCGTCTGCACCTCGATCTCGTCGCCGGGAGCGATCGACAGGCTCACTCCCTTCATGGAGGCCAGCCGTTCGGACAGGGCGATCGTGCAGGCGAAGATGTCGCGGATCCCCACGCCGACAACGGGTTGGTTGGCGCTGTGGGCAAAGCGGTTGAGCCGGCGCACGATGTCGTCGGCGGTTTGCACCCGCCGCCGGATATTTTCCGCAATCGTCAGCAGCCGTTCCGGCTTCAGCGGATGCCCTTTTTCCGACAGGGCGATCAGATCCCCGACCAACCCCGCGTTTTCGTTGATGATCGCCAGGGAGTTCTTGAGCTCGTGGGAGATGGAAGCGGTCATGCTGCCGAAAAAGCTCAAACCCAGGCTGTCGACTTTACCGTGATAACTGCTCATCCTTGTTCTCCCGGCCCCTGACAGACCTCATTGAGTTTGGCAACGAGCACCTCGATCTGTACCGGCTTGATCAGGTAGTAGTCCTTCCCGCTTTCAGCCGAACAGGCATTGAAATCCTCCTCCGAGCCGTGCCCGGTGAGGAAGATGAATTTCATTGCCGGCCGCCGGGCCTCGATCAGCCGCTTCAGTTCCAGGCCGTTGATCTCCGGCAAGCGGACATCCAGCAGGGCGATATCGAACTCCTGCTCCTCGACGATGGCCAGAGCCTTGCGGTATTCGGAGGCCCAGGTGGCATCGATGCCCCGCATATCCAACCGTTCGGCCAGGGTGGCCACCAATTCTTCTTCGTCGTCAACCAGCAGTACCCTCATTGAGCGTCTCCTTTGTCCGCATGGTAGTTGAGCGGCAGGGTGATGGTGAAGGTCGTCCCCACGCCGACAGTGCTTGCGAGGTCGATCGAGCCGCCAAGCTCCGTGACCAGGCCGTAGGTGATGGACAGCCCCAGGCCGGTGCCGCCGCTGCCGCCCTTGGTGGTAAAGAAGGGATCGAAGATCTTGCCGAGGTTCTCCGGGGGGATGCCGCAGCCGGTGTCGCGCACCGTGGTGACGATCCGGGCGCCGTCGTCGGTCAGCCGGCTTCTGATCGAAAGGCGTCCGCCTTCTTTCATGGCGGCAAAGGCGTTGTTGACCAGGTTGATGAACACCTGTTGCAGTTTACCACGATCGCTGGAAAATTCAGGCAGTTCTTCAGGAATGTCGACATCGAGAGTAATATTGCGGGCGCTGGCCGCCTTGGTCTGGAATTCCAGCACCTCGTTCACCACCTTGCGCAGATGGAGGGTCTGGATATTGGCCTGGATATTGCGGGCAAAACTCAGCAGTTGCCGGGTGATGGTCGCGCACCGGTCGACCGAGGAGATGATCGCGTCGATCAGGCCGATCAGGCGCTGGTCGGCCGCGTACTCCTTGCGGAAGGTGAACAGATCCTTGATGAGGCCGGCCTTTTCGTTGATGATGGCCAGGGGATTGTTGATCTCGTGGGCCACGCCCGCGGACAGCCGGCCGATCGAGGCCATCTTGTTGGCGAATTCCGCCTGATGCAGGGAGGCGAGGCGGTTCTGGTCGGCCTGGTGGATGCTGTTGACCAGATAGGTGCAGATGCCGACAACCACCGCCACAATGGTCAACACCGAACCGACGAGAAAAAGCAGCAGATTGCCCCCGGTCCTCCAGGTTTCCACCGCCATGCCGTCCTTCTGCTTGATCACCACGAGGATAAACGGCGTACCGGCAAGATAGGCATAACCGGTAACGATTTCCCGGCCCGTATGGTCCCGGCCTTCGATAACCCGGGACCGTTGGCCCTCGACACCGTGGGTCTGTTCCGAAAACGGCGGCACCGGCAGGGGGAACTGGTGCATGATGGCGCCGTAATGCCGCGACGGGGTCTGGATAATCCCTTCCTGGTTGATGAGGAAGGCATCGTCGTCGTCGCCGAGTTCGGCATGGTGGGAGAGAATGTCGCTCAACTGCTGGATGTCGAGACCGGCCCGGAGGATGTAGTGCCGCCCCTGGTGGTCGTTGTGCAGTACGGAGATGACCAGGTGGGGGGTCATTCTGAAGCCGAGGAACACATCGCTGATATTGGACCGCATGGCAATGGCGTCATGGTAGGTCTCCTGGTCCTTGTACTGCAGATTCTTGTACCAGTCCTGGCCGCTGTAATCCATGCCCCGGATATTGTAGGGGCCGGTATAGTTGACCTGCATGCCGGTATGGTCGATCAGGCCGAGATCGTACCATTCTCCCAGGCCGCTTTTCAGGTTTTCGAGGAGCTGTTTCAACCGGTGTTCATCGGACAGTTGCTCAAAGCTGTTGTCGAGAATGAGAAAATTGAGCGCAAAGACCCGCTCTTCCAAGTAGGAGGTCAGGCTGCGGCGCAGGTTGGAGACCAGGCGGGTGGTGCGCAGCGCCAGCTCAGACTCGATGGCCTTTCTGCTGATGGCGTAATCGACCGCGGCCAGGGTAAACAACGGCAGCAGGGCAACGGCAAGGGTGATGACGATGGATTGTTTCCACAGCCGCCTGAAGTTGAACAGCGTCTTGTACATGCCGGACGTCTGCTCGGAATGCTCGAGAAATTTAGGTCGATACCGCTTCCATCCATTCTGCATGACAGTTGCTCACATTCGATACGGTTGACCGTGCCGGCACGAACCCCGTTTGTCCCTCCTGTGCGGGACAGGGAGGAGGAGGCTGCCGGCGCTTCCGGATGTCGCTCGCGCTGAAGCCGTGCGGCCGGGGGACGGGACGTGTTGCTGCGCGCCGCCCCGGTCCGGCCGGCGCGGGGATCAGGAACCCTGCTGCTGCTGACGGCGGAGCGTGATCTTCTCGTTGGCCTTTTTCATGGTCTCGCTCAGGATGTCGATATCCACCGGTTTCTGGAGGTAGGCGAAGGCGCCGAGCTGCATGCAGATTTCCCGGTCGGATTCGTTGCCGTGGCCGGTGAGAATGATGACCTCGATCTCCGGCTGGGAGGCTTTGACCTGCCGCAGCACCTCCATGCCGTCGATGCCGGGCATCTTCAGGTCGAGGATCATGACGTCGGGCTCGTCCTCGCGCAGCATCTCCAGGGCCGATTCACCGTCGTAGGCCACCGCCGAGCCCATGTCGCGGAGCAGCAGCCGCTCCGACAGGGTCTGGACAAATTCGCGCTCGTCGTCCACCAGCAGAACCCGGGCAGGCGCCTGGAAATCGAGCTTGCGGTAGATGTCCGCCTGATGGAAATTCTTGCCGATCTCGGTGTCCACGGACCGGACGCCATCGATTTTGCCCACGATCTCCTTGAGCTCCTGTTCAAGCCGGTTCAGCATGAGCACATTCTTTTCGATGGTCAGGGTGACCGCGCCCTCCTTGACGGTCACGGTCACCTCGTGTCCTTCCAGGGTCAGGGCGACCAGGATCCTGGCCTGGAGCTGGAAATCGGCCAGAGCGGCCCGCGAGGCCTCGGTCGGGGCCAGCACGTCGGTGTGGAGATTGCGGACCACGAGCTGCATGGATTCCTGCGCCCCGATCTTGTCGGTGGGGATGATGATGTCGTACAGGGTCGGATCCCAGGGATCCTTTTTGCCGGTCATCTGCTGCACCCACGCGGTCTTGTCCTCGTCGCTCCTGTAGATCGCCTTGAGCGGATCTTTTTCCAGCCCCTGGGACTGCGCCAGCTTGACCCGGTATGCCATGTCCGCGATCAGGCAAACGCGCAGGACGTGCGAGATCGAGGCGGGAATGAAGTGACAGCAGAAACCGGTGACGATCATATCGCCCTCGGCAAGGATATCGGCCATCGCCTGACGGAGATAGGCGACGGACCGCTCTTTTTCATGGGTGAACGGGTTGAACAGCGATGTTTTGGCGGAAAAGGCCCTGCTGATCCGCTCCGGGGAGATCCCGGACATCTTGCCGGCCCGGTCGGCGACCTCGCCGTCGCGGACCAGGCGATAGCCGGTTTTGTCCATGAGTTGCGGAATAATCGACTCTTCGTTGCAATGGAGGGCGTTGAACACGGTAAGTACGGACATGGGATTCCTCTCTTATGGATGAATAATCTCGGGTTGGGGATCGCGGCCCAGGGGACAGATCTGCATTTCTTCCTGGGTGTGGATGGCCGGATGGATCACCTTCAGGGCAGCCTCCATGGTCGGAAAGACATGATCGGCGCCGATTTTGCTGTACAGATGGGTGCGGAGCAGCACCGTCATCACCGTTTCGTTGATGCCGCTGATGGAGACATCGATGTTGGCGCTGCGCAGCCGGTCGACCAGCAGAGACAGGGTCTCTTCGCCGGAGGCGTCGATATCGTTGATGCCGTTGGCCACGATCAGGATGTGGCGCAGGGTGATCTTGCACAGCATCAGGTCGGAGATCTTGTCTTCGAGATAGCTGGCGTTGGCGAAAAAGAGCGGACCTTCGAAGCGGATGATCGACAGATACCTGCACTCCTCCATGCCCTTGGTGATCGCGCAGATCAGCACCCGGCTGCGGTCCCGGGTCAGCGAGGTCACCACCGGACGCATGCTTTTGTACAGGAACACCGTCAGGCAGAGCGCCACGCCCAGCATGATGCCCTTGTCGAGATGGGGCGCAAACCAGAGGGTACAGACAAAGGAGAGGATGGAAATGAGGCCGTCGTACCACTGCGCCCTCCAGGCGTGGAGAAAACCGGAGACGTTGATCAGGCCCACCACGGCCATCATGATGATGGCCGCCAACACCGACTGCGGCAGATGGTAGAGGAGCGGGGTGAAGAACATCAGCGCGACCACCACGATCAGACTGGTGAACACGCTCGACATGCCGGTGGCGGCGCCGGCCTGGAGGTTGACCGCCGAGCGGGAAAACGAACCGGAGGCCGGATAGCTCTTGCCGATGGAGCCGAGGATGTTGGCCAGCCCCTGGCCGATCAGTTCCTGATTGGGATCGAGGCGTTGGCCGGTCTTGCCGGCAATGGCCTTGGCGATCGAAATCGCCTCCATGAAGCCGAGCAGCGAGATGATGGCGGCGTAGGGGAACAGGTGGACCATGACGCTCAAGTCAACCTTGGGCACGGTCAGCGCCGGCAAGCCCTTGGGCACCACGCCGACCACCTCGCCGCCGCCGGTCATGGGCACCTTGTCGAGCTTGATGGGGCTGTTGCCCACCCGGATGCGCCAGATCCTGTCGTCGGTTTTCGCCCCTTCCGGCAACTCGTCGGCCAGATAGTAGAGGAGGCTGTTGTCGGGCTGGATCGCCGCCTTGAACAGGAGCAGCCGGATCGTTTCCCGGTAGATGCGGGCC
>WQUH01000096.1 GCA_009782165.1 Pseudomonadota bacterium
TCTCGGGTCAGGCGTTGCAGATTCCGGTCGATGCACCGCTGGAGCAATGCCTGCTCGCAGGCCACGAGCGCGACCTTGCCGTGCCGCCAGTACAAAAAATCCTGGCCGTCATCGACCGCAAGGCGCACCAGAACCTCCCCCTGGTAGCCAAGGGTCTGCCGGGACCGGATGTGGCCAAACAGATCTTCGAACCCTTGCGCGGACACCTGGTCATCGACCGGAACCGCCACCAGCCACTGCCGGGATGGGACAAAATCAGATTGGCCCGCGCCTTCCGGCAGCAGGGCAAAGGCGGTGCCATGCTCAAGCAGAGAGGAGACCACGGGCCGATTGAGCAATGCCTCTCCGGCGGCGGCCAGACGGCGCGCCTCGGCGAGCAGGGTCTCGTTTCCTGCAACCAGCGGCGTCAACTGACGCCATACTGTCGGCGCAAAGGTCCGCGCCACCTGATCGAGCAGCCCTTGCCCTGGCGCTGAGGCGGCATGATTTTTTTCGATGAAGATCAGCGTATCTTCGGGGAAATAATCGACCAGGGCCATCTCGGCAACAGGGCGCATTGCCAGCAGCAGGCCGCCTGTCGCCATGACCAGCAGCAGGAGCAGGGTCAGCAGTCGCGTCATGGCGATCCTGGGCCTCCATCCGCAAACCCAAAAAGACCGGCGGCGGGCGGGAACCGGCCTTTGGTCCTCTGTTCGCCTGACCTAACGATCTGCCCCGCCAACCCTGCCGCCACCTCCAAGACCGTGGTGATACACCGGAGCGAACTCATGTCTTGGCCATCCATTTTTTTCTTTCGTCGGCACCCATGTGTTCAATGGCATACCTGAGCGCCGTGCGCGGCAGACGCCGGTGCCATTGCGCGAGAAAGGCGCGCAGGGCCCCGGGATCCCGCTTCCCGGCCTCGCGCAGCATCCAGCCGACAGCCTTGTGCATCAGGTCGTGCGGATGGGCGATGAAATACTCGGCCAGCCAGAAGGTCTCGTCCAGACTGCCCATCCGCTGCCTGGCATGGGTTGCGATCATGGCGGCGCGTTCGCGCCACAGGTTGCCGCTGGCGGCCCAGGCCAGGAGCAGACGGCGTATTTCCGCAACCGGCAACTGCGCGGTCCGCCAATACGACTCCACGATGTCCCGGACCGAAAGATCGACCAGATCCCAGTTGTTGGCGCGTTCGAGATGACGATCGTACAGGTCCGCCAGTTGCCGCAAGGCGCCGACATCCCGCGCCTTTGCAAGCGCCTGCGCGCGTTCTGCCATGAGGAGCAGCGCGCCCAGACGAACTTCATGCCACTCCGAGGCCAGCAGAAACACAAAATCATCCAGCGACAAGCTGCCCCGATACGGCTTGATGAGCGAGCGGGTAATCGGCACCTTCAGGCCGAGGAAGCAATCGCCTTCGCCATACTGACCAGGCCCGGTTTTGAAAAACCGCGCCAGATGCGCCGCCTGGTCCGGGTTGCGCCTGGCTGTGAACTCGTGCAACAGGTTGCGGGCTGACGGTCCCATGGGTCAGCCGCCTAACCTGTCGTGTGGGTGGAGCCTTGAGCGCAGTGTTGCAATTTCATGATCGATTGCCGCCGCCAGCCCCTCAACCTCCCGCGTCTCTTCCTGCTCCCGAATGGTCTCCAACTGTTGAATCGCCAGCTTGAGATGGCGATTCAACTCATCGTCCGGCCAGATATACACGCGGCCAAGCTGCGCCAACACGAAGGCGGCAGCACGAACAACATCAGGCTCACTCTCCGGATCCCGGTTCAGCGCCTCCTCGACATGGGCGGCAAGATGCGTCTTCTGAAACAGAGTTCCATACCAATCGGCAGCGTAATCGTTTTCCCACGCCGCAACGCCCCAATCTCCCATGATGCGCTCCTCTATGCCCGCTATCCGATCAAACGAACTGAACAAAAAAATCAGGCTGCCTGTACCATGCAGGCGCATTGACAGAGTAAACTGAAAAGATTAAGGTTCCGCAACACGATTGAACCTAAGAGGAGGTCATCTCATGTTTTCAGGAATTTTTCAACCCATGCATCTTATTGTTATTCTGGTTATTGTCATGATCATCTGGGGACCGGGGAAATTGCCTGAACTTGGAGAAGGCCTGGCCAAAAGCATCAAAGCCTTCAAGAAGGCGATAAGCGATACCCCTCCCTCCCCCCCGATTGAACACAAGGAAGAGAAAAAAGACTGAACTCTCGGCGCACAAAACAAGAAAAACGAAAAGGCAGAGTCAAACGGCTCTGCCTTTTCGTTTGTGTCTTTGGGGCTCCTCGGGGTTCCGCGCCCGATAGACACCCGCATTGCCCGCCAACCCGCGGGGCCTGACTACAGATGTTTGAGCTGTGCCAGCATCTCGCCCATGGCCGTCAGTTTTTCCCGGGCCACGGCCACCGATTTTCGCAACCCGTCCTGTTCCATCTCCGCCGCCAGTTGGCGGATCCCCTCGATGCCGAGGCTTGCCGCCGCCCCCTTCAGGCTGTGGGCGGCTCGCACCGCCGCCGCGGCATCGTTGTCCGCCACTGCCTGCTGCAACTGGCTGTAGTCCTGGGCCGAAGCATCGCGAAACAGGGTCAACAACTCTTCCAGCAGTTCCTCGTCACCGGTCGTCTGCTCCAAAGCAAACGATCTGTCCCACTGTAGATCAGCCATCGCCATCGTTGCCTCCGATTTGGATTGATCGTTGCCGGGCATAGGCCGCGGCCTCCTCCTGCACCGCGGCAAATGCCACCTTGCCTTCCCGGATGCACCGCAGCCTTCCCTGCTCCAGGCCGACCAGGGTCGATCCGGCGCCGCCGGGCGTGTCGCCGCCGTCGACGATCAGGTCGATCTCGTCGGCAAAGGTCCGGGCCACCTCCCGGGCGGACACGGTGGCCGGAAATCCGGTGATGTTGGCGCTGGTGGCGGTCACCGGGCCGCCGAACGCGGCAAGGAGGGCGGCCGCTGTCTCGTTGGGCGACTGGCGCACGCCGACGGTGAGCGTGTTCCCGGTCAACTGCGGCGGCAATCCGGGCAGCGCCGGGCAGACCAGGGTCAGCGGACCAGGCCAGAAACGCGTAATCAGGTGGCGATACAGGTCCGGCAATGCGCCGGTCAAAAGCGGCAATTGCTCCGGGCCGGACACCAGGACGAGGATCGGCAGATACCGCGGCCGCCGCTTGATGGCAAACAACCGCTCCAGGGCCTGGTGGTTGAACGGGTCAACCGCCAAACCGTAATAGGTCTCGGTTGGAAAGGCGACCACTCCGCCCGTCCGCAACAGGTTGGCGGCATGGGCCAGCCCGTTGCTGTCGGCTGCGACCGGCCAGTTCACCCGTGCAGGGCCCTGTTTTTCGCCGCGACCTCATCGGCCATGGCTCGGGCATGCTGTTCCAGCCGCTCCTGCAGACCGTTCTCGGTCAGCGCCAGGATACGGGCCGCCAGCACCGCCGCGTTTTTGGCGCCGGCCTTGCCGATGCCCATGGTGGCGACCGGAATGCCGGGCGGCATCTGCACCGTGGACAGCAGGGCGTCGAGACCGTTCAACGATGAGGCGTCCAGAGGCACCCCGATGACGGGCAAGGTGGTATGGGCCGCCAGCACGCCGGCCAGATGCGCGGCCATGCCGGCGCCGGCGATGATCAGCTTGAGCCCGCGCTCCCGCGCGGTTCTGGCATAGGCGCAGGCCTGTTCCGGGGTCCGGTGGGCCGAGGTGATGCTCATCTCGAATTCAATGCCGATCGCCTGGAGGAAATCGGCGGCGGCCCGCATGACCGGCAGGTCGGAATCGCTGCCCATCACAATCCCCACCACGGGTTGCCGGGTCTCGCTCAACCGCGCCAGGGCCCGGTGGCCGATGTCATGACGATGGTAGCATCCCGGCCAGCGGATCTCCCTGACCGCTCCATAGGCCCGGTCGATGGCCTCCCGGATGGTGGCGCCAACCGCGGTCACGCCCAGAACCCGGCCGCCGTTGGTGACGACCTGGCGTCCCTTCATGGCGGTGCCGGCATGGAAGACTTCCACCCCCTCATGCCGCGCCGCCGCCGCCAGGCCGGAGATCACCCGGCCGGTCTCGTATGCGCCGGGATAGCCCTCTGAGGACAGCACCACGCAGACCGTCGGCCGCGGGTCGATCTCCAGGCGCACCTGATCGAGAGTGCCGTCGATACATGCGGTCAAGACATCGACCAGGTCGCTCTTCAGGCGCATCAGCAGGGGCTGGCATTCCGGGTCGCCAAAGCGGCAGTTGAATTCCAGCACCTTGATCCGGTCGCCATCGATCATCAGACCGGCATACAGCACCCCCTTGTACGGCCGGCCTTCCGCCGCCATGCCGCGCACGGTCGGCAGCATCACCTCGTTCATCACCCGCGCGGTCAACGCCTCGGTCACCACCGGCGCCGGGGAGTAGGCGCCCATGCCGCCGGTGTTCGGCCCCTGGTCGCCGTCGAAAATGGCCTTGTGGTCCTGCGATGACGGCAGGGGCAACACGGTGACGCCGTCGGTGAAGGCCAGAAACGACGCCTCCTCGCCCTGGAGAAATTCTTCGATCACCACCTGGTTGCCGGCGGCGCCAAAGGCCCGCTCCTTCATGATCAGATCGACCGCCTGTTCAGCCTCGGCAACGGTGGCGGCAATGATCACCCCTTTGCCGGCCGCGAGGCCATCGGCCTTGACCACGCACGGCGCCCCGATGGACCTGATGAATTTTTTTGCCGCTCCCCTCTTGGCAAAGGTCGCGTACTGGGCGCTTGCGATCCCGTATTTCTTCAGAAAATCCTTGGTAAAGACCTTGCTGCCCTCCAGGATGGCCCCCTGTCGGTCAGGACCGAAGATACGGAGCCCGTGCTGTTGAAAGAGATCGACGATGCCCTTGGTCAGCGGCTCCTCGGGGCCGACCACGGTCAGATCGATCCGCTTTTTCAGGGCGAACTCGAGCAGCGCGTCGATATCGCCGGCGGCAATGTCGACACACTGGGCAAGGGATCTGATGCCCGCATTGCCCGGCGCGCAGAAAATCGCCTCGACCTTGCCGGATTGTTTCAGCTTCCAGACCAAGGCATGCTCGCGGCCGCCCCCTCCAATCACCAACACCTTCATGTTCTCCTCCTTGTTGCCCTGGCGTGTTCAGGAATGCATCACTCTTTATCAACAGCCCCAAGTCCCGTCCAGCAAAATTAACAGCCGCGTGCCAATCCGGTCAAGGCGTCCCTAAATAAGTTTCAGGCATTTTCCTTGACAATATGCGGGGCAAACTGTTAGTTTCAGAATGAGGATTCACTCATTTTATTTCGGTACTTGTCTGTATCCAATATATTTAAATGAAATCAACGGATAAACACAAGAAGATCATCCGCGCCGCCACCAAGGTTTTTGCCAGGAAAGGTTTCTTCAATGCCAGGATCTCTGACATCGCCAAGGAAGCCAAGGTGGCCGATGGCACTATCTACTTGTATTTCAACAATAAATTCGACATTCTTCTCTGCGTCTTCGACCAGGAAGTCGGCAAACTCATTGAACACATCAACCTGCTGCTGGAAAAAGAGACCAGCGCCAAAACCAAGCTGAACATCTTCATCGCCAACCACCTCGAAGAGATGAAGAAAAACCGCTACCTCGCCGAAGTCATTCACATCGAGCTGCGCCAGACCGCCAAAATCATCCGGGAATACCGGAAAAACACCTTCAGCGAATACCTGCAGATCATTGCCGACATCATCGAGCAGGGACAGAACGATGGCACGTTCAGCACCAATATTCAACCGGACATCGCCAAGCAGGTGATTTTTGGCGCCCTGGATGAAGTCTCCATCTGCTGGCACACCGACCATTCCTGCCCCTACACCCCGGAAGAGATGAGCGCCCAGATGACCAG
>WQUH01000097.1 GCA_009782165.1 Pseudomonadota bacterium
ACTCTTTCTTCTTTTATTTGCCAGGAATCCAAGCAGAAATATGAATCGTTCCTGTATGAAAAAACACATGGTGAAGATGAAAGCGATGAGGATCTGACCCTCTTCATGGTGGACAGCAATGGCGATCGCATTCCCGTTGCCATGCGAATGACCGTTGCTTTTGTCGGCAATTCCCGGATAGCGCAGGTGATTCTGCATGACATGCGCAACCGGTTCAAGATGGAGGAAGGCCGCAGATTGCTGGCGACCGCGGTGGAGCAGGCGGCCGAATCGATCATCGTCACCGACCTCGATGGCGCCATTCAGTATGTCAATCCCGCCTGCGAGGATACCAGCGGCTATTCCCTGACCGAGCTGCTGGGGCGGCATCCCAGGATGCTGCAAAGCGAGGAGAATTTGCCTTCGTACCAGTTGATGTGGGACGAGATCGTCAAGGGGAATACCTGGCGGGGGATGCTCGTCTGCCGGAAAAAGAACGGCGAGATTTACCAGGAAGAGGCCATCATCACCCCGGTCAAAGACAGCAACAACAAAATCATCAACTATGTCGGGGTGAAACGCGACATCACCAACCATCTCCTGTTGGAGCAGCAGATACGGCAATCCCAGAAGATGCAGGCGATCGGCACCCTTGCCGGCGGGGTGGCGCATGACTTCAACAATATCCTGACCGCCATCATGGGATATGCCGAGCTTTCGCAGGCCCTGAGCGAACCGGGTTCGCTGCTGCACGGCAATTTGGCGGAAATCATCCGCGGCGCCGACCGGGCGGGCCAGTTGGTCGATCAGATTCTGAAATTCAGCCGGCAAAGCGAAAAGAATGTATCGAACCTGCAACTCGGACTCATCGTCAAGGAGACCATCCGGCTGCTCCACGCGAGTTTGCCGGCCAATGTGGAACTTGTCTACGATGTTGCGGACGAATTTTTCGTCAAAGCCGATCCGACCCAGATGCATCAGATTGTGATGAATCTGTGTACCAATGCCTACCAGGCCCTGGAAGGCAAGGGCGGGACGATTCGGCTGCGCCTGTTCAGAAAGTGGCTGTCGGCCAAAGAGGGGGTGCTGATCGGCAATCTGCCGAAGGGCGCCTATGTCTGTTTGCAGGTCGAGGATAACGGCACCGGAATCCCGCCGGAGTATCTGTCGCGGATTTTCGATCCGTATTTCACCACCAAAAAGCTGCGCGCGGGCACCGGGTTGGGGCTTTCCGTTGTCCACGGCATCGTCAACGACCATCGGGGGGCGGTGACCGTCAAGTCGGCGCCCGGCCTGGGGAGTTGCTTCACCGTTTTTTTGCCGGAGGCCGGGAAAGAGAGCGAAGAGGGCGTCAAGGCCGAACCGCCGGCTCCCGCCGTTGTCGCCGCGGGCGGCACCATTCTGGTGGTCGACGACGAGCAGCCCATCACCCTTTTTCTCATGCAGGTGCTGGAACATCTGGGATACACGGTCGAGGCCTGCCTCTCCAGCGCCCATGCGTTCAAGACCTTCCTTGCGCGGCCGAATGCCTTCGATCTGATCATCACCGACATGGGGATGCCCGGCATGACCGGTCTGGAGCTGGCCGAAGAGATCAAGGCGATCAACCCCGCCATCCCCATCATGCTCTGCACCGGCTACAGCGAGCAGGTCACGGAGGAGAACTACCGCCAGATGGGCCTGGCCGGTTTTGTCGCCAAACCGTTCAGCGCCGAGCATCTCGCCAGGGAAGTGGCCCGGATCATCGGCGAGTCGCGAACCGCGCGCGCCGCGAGCCGGCCGCCGGAGAGCGGCGATCAGCTTCCCTCGGCGCAATAGTGCGGGGGTCCGGTCGGATGGAGCATGGGAAGCGGATGATCGATCCGGATGGCTGCGCGGGCCGGGCCGCGGCCCGCGGTTGCATCCCCCTTGCCCCGAGGGTTGGAGATACGCCATGAAGCGACGCGGTCCGCGGCTATCGCAAGAGGTCTTCGCCCGTCTGGTCGAGCAGGCCGTGGCCCGTATTCCCGAATCCATCCGCCGCCATCTGGACAACATCCTCATCGCGGTGCAGCAACGGCCCTCGGCGGATATCCTGGAAGAACTGGGCCTGCCGCCGGACGAGCCGCTGTTCGGCGTGTATTCCGGGGTTCCCCTGACCGAGCGCAGCGCGTTCGATCCGCCGCTGTACCCCGATACCATCTTCATCTTTCAGGAGCCCCTGGAAGATGCGTGCGCCACCCGCGAACAACTGTTGACAGAGATCGAGATTACCGTGGTCCACGAAATCGCCCATTGGGCCGGTTTCACCGACGCGGAACTGGAGGCCCTGGGATATGAATGAAATGCGCCCCTGTTCTGTCCGCGCGGCGGCTTTGTTGCCGCCCATGATTGCCCGGAGAGCCGTATGCCCAAACCGTTGACCATCCTGTGCGCCGTGCTGCTCGCTGTCATGCTCGCCTCCTGCGGCGAGGACGAGCAGCCGGTCAAGGTGTCCCTGCGCAAACGGAACGAGGTCGCGGTCAAGCTGCCGGAGCCGGCCATCACCTACGCCTATCTGCCGCAATATTCGCACTCCGAATCCTTCCAGCGTCACCAGCAGTTGGTGGCCTACCTGGCCGAAGAAACCGGGCTGCCCATCCGGCAGGTCTTCCCGGAAACCTTTACCGAGCACATCAGCATGTTCGGCCGGGGCAAGATCGACATCTCGTTCTCCAACCCGTTTGTCTACGTCAACCTGGCCAGCCAGTACAATGCCAAGGCCATGACGCGGATCATCGAGGAAGACGGCCAGGCCGAATTCCGCGGTCAGATCATCGTGCGCCGGGACAACGAATCCATCCGCTCCCCCGAGGATTGCCGCGGCAAGTCCTGGGTGGCGGTCGATCCGGCTTCCGCCGGCGGCTATCTCTTTCCCCTGGGTCTTTTTGTCGACCACGGTCTGAACCTGCGCGATTTCAAAGAGGTGGTCTTTTCCGGCGGCCGGCAGGAGAATGTCATCCTGGGGGTCTATGCCGGACTGCACGATTTCGGCACCATCCGCGAAGGCTCGCTGCGGGTGCTGGCGAACAAGATCGATATCGACCAGCTCAAGGTGGTGGCCACCTCCAGATCGTATCCGGGCTGGGTGTATGCCTACAGTCCGCGTCTGCCCAAAGAGGCGGTGGACAAGATCAAGGCGGCCATGCTGAAGCTCGATTACGCGCACAATCCCAAACATCGGGCCATTCTGGACGCGGCCCGGTTTATCGGTTTTGTCCCTTCCGATGACCGGGATTTCGACCCGATCCGGGAGTTGAACCGGAAGGTGGGCTTGGCAGGTGAATAAGGATCTGTTCAAGAGGCTGTACAGCCTGCGCTTCAGAACCAAGATCATCCTGGGGATGGCCCTGATGCTGATTTGCAGCGGCTTGACCATCGGCCTGTTCCTGTCCGCCATGTCTTCGCGGGCGCTTCTCGACGAGGGCAAGAAGCGGGGCATGGCCTTGACCTCCGGGCTGGCCTTTCGTCTGGCCGAGCCGTTGCTGGCCATGGATTTTCTGCGGATGAAGAATTCCATCGACAACAACTTCGACCAGTACGACGACGTTCTCTACATCTTTCTGACCGATACCAACGGCAACGTCCTCTCCCATACCTTCTCGGGCGGCTTTCCTTCCGACCTGCTCAAGGTCAACACCGACAGCCGGGGTCCGCAGCCGCTCCTGCTCGGGACCGAGCGGGGCGCGGTGTACGATTTCAACGTCAGCGTCATCCTCGGTGAACAAACGCTGGGGTCCGTCCGGCTGGGGCTTTCGCGCGACAACATGGATGCCCAGATCCGGCAGCAACGGCTGATCATCCTCATCTGCACCCTGGGCGTGGTGAGCCTGGGCATTGTGCTCGCCTTAGGCTTCGCCCGCACGGTGACCCTGCGGCTCAACAGGCTGAGGGAGTCGGCGGAAGAGATCGTCCGGGGCAACCTGAACGTGCAGGTCGGCAGCCCGCTGGAAAAAAACTGCTGGGACATCATGGAGTGCGGGCGGACCGATTGTCCGGCCCACGGCGACCTGCGGCAGCGGTGCTGGTATCTGACCGGCACCCTCTGTCTGAACTGTCAGGACAAGGCGTATCCGCACAAGATCGAGAGCTGCCGTCTCTGTCCGGTGTTCCGGTACAACTTCGGCGACGAGATCCAGGAGCTGGCCGAGGTCTTCGACGTGATGGCGGTGACGATCAAGCGGCATATCGAGGAGTTGACTGAACGGGAAAAGACCATCGCCCGCCAGCAGGGCCTGCTCAAAACCGTCATGAACGTGACCCCGGACTTTATCGCGCTCCAGGACAAGGATCTGACCTACCGATTTGCCAGCAAGGCGTTTTGCGATTATTTCGGCCTCAGCGAAGACGAGATGGTCGGCAAGACCGATTCCGACATTTTTGCCAAAAAACAGGCTGAGCTTCATGTGCGCGAAGACAGGCAGATTCTCCGCACCGGCCGGCCCCTGATCAAGGAGATCACCTTCAGACGTCTGGCCGGTCAACACTGGTTCCATATCGTCAAGGTGCCGGTCTACGACCAGGACGGCAGCATCATGGGCCTGTTGCTGGCGGCCAGGGACATCTCCATGCTGAAAAAGATCCAGGAGCAGCTCATCCAGTCGCAGAAAATGGAAGACCTGGGCCGTCTTGCCGGCGGCGTGGCCCATGAGATCAACACGCCTTTGGGGATCATCCTGGGCTACACCCAACTGCTGATGGACGACACCATGGACCAGGAATTCCTGGAAAACCTCCAGGTGGTTGAAAAACAGACCAAGATCTGCCGGAAGATCGTCTCCGACCTGCTCGGTTTCTCCCGCCACGCCCAATCGGTGCGGGAAGCGGTGGACCTGAACGAATCCCTCCACGAGGTGGTGCATCTGGTGAAACATGCCTTTTCGCTCAAAGGCATCGATATTGTCCAGCAGCTCGGCGAAACCCTTCCGCTGCTCGCCGGCAACAAGGAGCGGCTCAAACAGGTCTGGCTGAACCTGCTCAACAACGGCGCGGACGCCATCGGCCGGGACGGCAGCATCGTGGTGCGGAGCCGTCAGGAGCCGGATGGGCAGATCGAGGTCAGCGTGGCGGACACCGGCCCGGGAATCCCCCCGGAACATCTCAACAAGATTTTCGATCCCTTCTTCACCACCAAACAGGTGGGCAAGGGCACCGGCCTGGGACTGTCCGTGTCGTTCGGCATCATCAAGGAGCATGGCGGCGCCATTTCCGTCCAGAGTCCGGTGCCGGCGGAATATCTGAGCGATGCGGTCGCGCCTTCCGGATCGTCCGGGCCCGGCGCTGTTTTTGTCATCAAACTGCCCACCGTGCAACAGGGGGGATAAATGCGCCCGGATGCCTGGATGCGGCACAAATCGATTGCATCGAATCTGGATTATGCTACATTCCCTCCGTTTCAATGGGTTGATTCCTGAGGTTTTCTGAGCGAGGAATCGCGGAGGCAAACGGCAGGGCGCACGATTCCGCACTGTCCCGCCACGGCATACAGGAGCGGATCGAGGAAAACAAAAAAAATTGTGCAGTAAGAATCACCATGCCCGGATGGCGGAACTGGTAGACGCAAGGGACTTAAAATCCCTCGGCCTTCGGCTGTGCGAGTTCGATTCTCGCTCCGGGCACCACATAAAAACGCCCACTTGGCAATCCAGTCAAGTGGGCGTTTATTTTTTCAGGTCGCTAAAAGTTGCTATACCGCAAAGCAGGGGAAAGGAGAATGAGATGATCGAAATTGAAGAAGGTTCCAATAACGTCTACGCCGATTTGGGCATGCCCGACGCCGACGAAATGATCATCAAAGCGCAGCTTGCAACCAAGATCGGCGAGATTGTCAAAAGCCGTAAATGGA
>WQUH01000098.1 GCA_009782165.1 Pseudomonadota bacterium
AAAAAAAAGCGGGGTTCCGCAGAACCCCGCCCGATGCCTCATGCAAAACCGCCTGCGCTCAGTTCACCTTCAGTCGTCCGCCGGTACCCAGCCCGCCTTTGACGTTCTGTGCTCTGTAGTTGCGCAGTGAAATCACCATCTTGTTGTATGCGTCCATGAAGGCGGCAACCGTGGCCTTGCCCTCCGGGGTGCGGGAGAAGCCGCCCAGCGCTCCTCCGGCATGGCTGCCAAAAGCGCCCATCGCCGCGCCGAAGTTGGTCGCGGTGGACGAACCCTCGGAGATCGAAAGCTGGACCCCCGAGCGAATGTCGTACAGGGTCAGGGTCACCACCGACACCTTCGACTCCATCGCCGCGCCCAGACCGGCGCCCACGCGATGGTTGATCAGGCCGCCCACCGCGCCGGCCATCGCGCCCGTCGAATCGTTGTTGATGATGATCGACGGTTCGAGATAGTAGTCAGCCGCGACGCGCTGGCCTTTTTGCTGCTTGGAGCCGGCGCGGAATTCGCCGGATTCGCGCTGCAGGTTGGTGATCCGCTTCAGGCGATCATCCGTGCGCATATTGCCGATGGACGTAATCACAAAGCAGTTGGACTGCTGAACCGCCAGGCGCAGAAGCGGCTCGATGGTCGTCACCTGGGTGGCCCGGCCGAACTCGCTGTACCAATTGGCCTCCCGACCATCGTCGACTGCCAGGGTGCCGAGCGATTCGGTGCAGCGCTCGAGATCGGCCGAGGCTCCGACACTGGCGCTGCCGCCCGCGGCGCCGGTGGCAGCGGTGGAACCGGTGCCGCTGGTAACACAGCCGCAGAGGGCGAGGGCCGACACAACCAGGCAGGAAAGAGAAAAGCGCGAAAACGAAAAACAGGTCATGAGAGTTCTCCTTGGTCAAGAAAAATGATGAAAAAAGCGGGGAAGTCGCACATCGCTTGCGAACCGGGCGGTCAATACATCCACGCGCGACCGTTCCATTTGCCATAGTACACATATCCCGAGTGCCACATATTATACACCTGGGGACGCCACTGGCTCAGCACTTTATTTTCCGCCTCGAGGGAACGGGTGGCGGCCTCGGCTTGAGCCAACAACCGTTTCGATTCGCGATCGCCCTTGTTGGCGGCAAGGGAAAGCCAGGTGCGGGCCTCGCGCGGATCCCGCCCCATCTCTTCGAGACCGGTCAGGTAGAGGCGGCCCAGGGCCTTCTGCGCGTTCAAATTGCCATTTTCCCCAGCCACGCGCATCCAGGTCAGGGCCTTGTAGCTGTCCCGCCGGACGCCATCGCCGCGAAAATAGCGCAGCGCCAGATCGTAGGCGGCGCGGGGATTTCGCTCTGCCTCGGCTTCCAACGCCGCCATGCGGCCATCGTTCTCGCGGCCGGTATCGCGAAGTTCCTGATTGACTTGATCCACCGGACGCATGGAACACACCGGGTCGCAGACCTCGACCATGGTCGGCCGGGGGGGCTGAGCGCAGGCGGCCATCCCCAGGGCCAGGCTCAGGCAGACCGTACAACGGGCAACATGTTTCATCGCGCACCCTTGAAAAAAGAAGAAAAAAGTGAATTACTCGTCCTAGTATAAATGGTTCGCGGTCCTTCTGTAAATTTGTTTCGCGGCCCTTCTGCAAATATTTTGCATCTACAATCGTCGCGGTTTCATGCAATATGAAGAAAGGGAGAGAGGAATCGAGCGATTGGCGCCGCCATCTCCCGGCTGCGAGGCGGGCGCAAGGCCATGGCTGTTTGGTCGGCGCCCGCGGATAAATACCCCCTGTCCGGCATGGTATCCGTCTGGACATGGTTATCGGTATATATTATGATAGGAATTGTTGCTGATAGTTGGCTGGTGCACAACACGGCACGCCTTCCCCACATCCGCCCATCCACACCGGATTGACCGCCATGCCTTTTTTTCACGCCATCAATCGGAGTCTCCTTGCCAAGACAGGCGCATTGATCGCCCTTTTGATTACCCTGCTCGTCGCCGCCCTGATCTTCATCTCGCGCGATCTGATGCTCACCCAGCGTCTGACCCTCGAGCAGAAGGAGGCCGGGATGCAGATCCAGCGGGTCATCGACAGCGTCACCGCCTCCCTCGACAAGATGCGCGCTTTCGGCGTGGACTTGAGCGCGCAAAGCGGGACCGCCCGTTTCATGGAAAACCGGAATGTCGAGTACATCAACAGCGCGCTCGCCAATCCGACCTTTATCGCGCAGCAGCTCAACCTGATGCTGTTCTTCAACCACAGGGGCGAACTGGTGCATCGGCAATTCTTCGATCTCGACGCCAACACGCCCACCGACCCGGACCGGGCGACCATCGATGCCATTTTGGCCGTTGCCCAGTTGGTTCGCACCGATTCCGCCGACCCCAAAGTCCAGGCAGGCGTTCTTGCCACCGCCGCCAAACCGCTGCTTGTCGTCGCCTCGCCGATTCCCGCCAAGCAGGGTGCCGACGGCAGCCACGGCATGCTGGTGATCGGGCGCTATCTGAACACCGGCGAAATCGAGCGGATCGGCACCACGGCTCACCTGCGGCTGACCGTCCATCCCCTCCCTGCCTCCGGGACCGGGGCCACGGGCGCCAACGCGGCGGCAACCGGGATGATCGACAACGGCGTCGCCCTGCTGGTCTCCGCCGATCTCGCCGGCATCACCGGACAACCGGCCCTGCGCTTGACCGTCGCCCTGGAACACGCCCTGTTTGGTCAGGGGGACGCGATCTGGATGCAGTATGCCATTTTCATGATCCTGCTCGCCATTTTCTGTATGATCCTCCTGGTTTTTCTCGTCAACCGGTTCGTGTTCAGGCGTCTGGGCCACATGACCAGCGAGATCGGCCGGATCAGGGAAAACGATGGTTCGGCCCATGTCGTCACCGTTGACGGGGAAGACGAGATCGGCATTTTAGCCCGTGAGATCAATGCGATGCTCACATCTCAGCGCACCCTGCGCCGCCTGCATGCCCAGGAAGAGAAGCATGGCCTGTATCTCCAGATGATCCTCGACACCATCAACTGCGGCATCATCATGGTGGACGCCGAAGACCGGCAGATCGTCGCGGTCAACAAGGCCGGCGCGGCCATGATCGACCACGACCAGGAGACGATCATCGGCCGGGTCTGCCATACCTTTATCTGCCCGCGGCAGCAAAACGACTGCCCCGTGCTCGACCATCATGAAGAGATCGATCTCAGCGAACGGGTTGTTCTCAAGAAAGACGGCAGCGAGTTGCCGGTCCTCAAAAGTGTGATGGCCCTCGAGTACGAAGGCCATCGTTTCCTGATCGAGAGTTTTGTCGATATCAGCCGGCGCAAGGCGGTGGAAGCCGACCTGCGGGCCAGCGAGGCCCGGTACCGGCAATTCTTCGACGAAGATATCACCGGCGATTTCATCATAACGGTACAAGGCGAGATCATCGACTGCAACCTGGCCCTGGCCCGCCTGTTCGGCTACGAGAGCATCGAGGAGATCAAGCAGGTCAACGTGTCCAGTCTGTTCAAAACCTTCGACGATTGGGCGCAGACGCTCGAGCGGATCCGCCGGGAGGGCAAACGCGAATATGTCGAGTTGGAACTGGTCCGGCGGGACGGCAGCCCGGTGTACTGCGTGGGCAACGAAATCGGCGTGTTCAACGATCAGGGCGAACTGGTCCGCATCCGCGGTTACCTGTTCGACGACACCAAGCGGGTGGTGATGGAGCGGGAGATCCGGCAAAGCCAGAAACTGGAGGCCATCGGCACCCTTGCCGGCGGCATTGCCCACGATTTCAACAATATCCTCGCCGGGATCATCGGCTATGCCGAAATCCTGCTCAAGAAAGAATCGTGCAACGAGCAGGCCCGCAACTATCTGGGCAAGATCCTCGCCGCCGGCGAAAAGGCGCGGGAACTGATCTACCAGATCCTCGCCTTCAGCCGGAAGGCCGAGATCGCGCGGCAGCCGGTGCAGCTCAGTCCGGTCATCCGCGAGGCCATGCACATGCTCCGGGCAACGCTGCCCACCACCATCGCCATTGACGAGCAACTGGACGGGGACGCCATTGTCATGGCCGATCCGGTCCAGATCCACCAGGTTATGGTCAACCTGTGCACCAACGCCGGCCACGCCATGCAAAAAGAGGGCGGCACCCTGACCGTCCGCCTGGAGCGAATCGGTCTGGACCAGACGCCCCTTGGCCAGGATGGTCAGCAATCCGGCGAATTCGCCCGCATTCGGATCGAGGATACGGGCCACGGCATCCCCGACGAGATCATCAACCGCATCTTCGATCCGTTTTTTACCACCAAGGGTCAAAGCGGCGGCACCGGCCTGGGGCTCTCCGTGGTACATGGCATCGTCCGGAGCATGCAGGGACGGATCACCGTGGAATCCACCCCGGGCAAGGGAACGCGGTTCGACATTCTCCTGCCCCTGACCGACCAGCACGTCAAGACGGACGACTCCGCATCCCTGCCGGTCGCATCGGGCAACGAGCATATCGTCTACGTGGACGACGCCCCCTTCCTGGTGGAGATCGCCAGGGAAATACTGCTCGAGTTGGGGTATCGGGTGACGGTATTCGACGACAGCGAGGAGGCGCTGGCCTTTATTTGCGCCCATCCCGACGAGGCGGACCTGGTGATCAGCGACATGACCATGCCCCGGCTGACCGGCACCGGGTTGGCCCGAGGCATCCGGGACGCCGGGCTGACCACCCCGGTCATCATCTATACCGGCTACGAAAAGGATCTGGCCGATGAGGATATCCAGGCCCTGGGCATTCGCGAGGTGCTGCTCAAGCCGATCAAGCCGCTGACCCTGGCGGTCAAGATCCGGGAAATCCTCGACCAGGACGCTCCAGAGGCCGCCGGTTCCTGACCGCCGCGCGGCCCATTGCGGTCCGCTGCCGTTGTGGCCGTCATGACCAATGGCGCGCACCCTTGAACCGCTCTGCCGTGCGGTTCCACCTTCCAGTCAACCGGTCGCTCCAGGAGGCAATGACCAGCGATGCAACTTGCGTCAGCGGCGCAGATGCGCGAACTTGATCGGCAGACCATTGCCGAGATCGGCATCCCCGGCATGGTCCTGATGGAAAACGCCGGCCGGGGCACGGTTAACAGGATGGAGCACGCCTTCGGCTCCGTGGCGGGCAAGACGGTCTGCGTCTTCGCCGGCCCCGGCAACAACGGCGGCGACGGGCTGGTCATCGCCCGGACAGTGCACGGGTTGGGCGGGTTTCCCTTTGTTTTCTTTCCCGGCGACCCGCAGCGGCTGACCGGCGATGCGGGCCAGAATTTCGCGATCTATCGGCAACTGCGGCTGCCCTATCAGATCCTCGACAGCCAGGAGCAGTTCGCGGCCCTTGCCGACACCGTGCTCGCCCTGCACCGTCGGCACCCGATCCATTCCCTGGTGGACGCCCTGTTCGGCACCGGTCTCGAACGCGAGATCAGCGGCGGTTTTCTGGCAACGATCGCCTGCCTCAACACCCTGCGGGACCGCCACCGACTGCCGGTGGTCAGCGTCGACATCCCCTCCGGCCTCCACAGCGACACCGGGGCGGTGCTCGGCGACGTGGTCCGGGCCGACCTCACCGTGACCTACGGCCTGGCCAAACCCGGACATTTTCATCATGGCGGCGCCTGGGTCGGCCGTCTGGCCCGCATCGACATCGGCATCCCGGCCCACCTGGCCGCCCGGATGAACTTGCCGGGGATGGTGCTCGACCGGTCCTTCCCGGCCCGTCACCTGCGGCCGCGCCCCGTTGCGGCGCACAAGGGCACCAGCGGCCATCTCCTCATCCTCGCCGGTTC
>WQUH01000099.1 GCA_009782165.1 Pseudomonadota bacterium
TTTTTTTCTCTGTTCACATCATGTTTTCCGGGTCCACATCAAAGCCCATGGCGACGCCGGGCTGACAGAGCGCATTCCGTTCGGCCAGCACCGCGGCACAGAGCTCGCGCAGCACCGCGGCTGAACGGCTCTTGATCAGCAACTGCCAGCGCGTCTCGTCTTTCAGTTTGCCGAGCGGCGCCGGGGTGGGCCCTAAAATATCGCTCCCCCCCGCCAGACGATGCCCGCGCAGAAAGCGGCCGACCTGGCCGGCCGTCCGCTCCACCCGCTCCCCGTTCCTGCCGCTGAAGCGGATGCTCACCAACCGGGAAAACGGCGGGTAGTTCAGGGGCTGGCGGATCGCGATCTCCTGCTCGTAAAAGGCCCGGTAGTCATGCTGGCGCGCCAGGGTGATGCTGTAGTGGCGCGGCTGGTAGGTCTGGACGATCACCCGGCCCGGATCGCTGCCCCGTCCCGCGCGGCCGGTCACCTGGGACAGCAGGGCAAAGGTGCGTTCCGCGGCCTTGTAGTCAGGCATCCCCAGCCCGGTATCGGCCCAGACCACGCCCACCAGGGTGATCTGGGGAAAATGCAGCCCCTTGGCGATCATCTGGGTGCCGACCAGGATGTCGATCCGCCCTGCGCGCATGGCCTTGAGCGTGGCCCCGTACTGGGTGCGGCTGGCGGTGGTGTCGCTGTCCAGGCGCGCCACCCGGGCCTCGGGAAAGAGTTGCCGCGCCTCCGCCTCGATCCGCTCCGAACCGATCCCGCCGCCGCTGACCCTGGGAGAACCGCAGGCCGGACAGAGGGTGGCGGCATGCTGTCTGAACCCGCAGTAATGGCACAGCAGGGACTGACGGCTCCGATGCAGGGTCAGGGACACCTGGCAATGCCTGCATTGCAGGATGGCGCCGCAATCGCGGCAGGCCATGTAGGAGGAAAAACCGCGCCGGTTGACAAAGAGCAGGCTTTGCCTGCCCTGCTCCAGGGTCTCGGCCATGGCGGTAATCAACTGGTCGGAGAAGGCCAGATCGGGACGGGATCGGCTGACCGTGGCCAGGTCGACGATGTCGACCGTCGGCAAAGGCTGTTCGGCCACCCGCTTGCGCATGGTCAGCAGGGTATATTTTCCCTGCATGCAGTGGTGGTAGCTGACCACCGAAGGGGTGGCCGAACCGAGCACCACCGGGCAGTCGGCCATCCGCGCCCGCAGCACCGCCAGATCGCGGCCATTGTAGCGCAAACCGTCTTCCTGCTTGTAGGCCGGTTCGTGCTCCTCGTCGACAATGACGATGCCGAGGCGCTCCAGGGGCGCGAAGACAGCCGACCGCGCCCCCAGCACCACGCGGGCGGCGCCGGAGAGCACCCGCTGCCACTGGTCGAACCGTTCGCCGTCGCCCAGCCCGCTGTGCAACAGAGCCAGCCGGGCGCCGAACCGGGCATGGAAATGGGCCTCCAACTGACTGGCCAGGGCGATTTCAGGCACCAGGACCAGGGCGGTTCTGCCCGCGGCCAGGGCGTGTTGCACGGCTTGCAGATAGACCTCGGTCTTGCCGCAGCCGGTCACGCCGAAGAGAAGAAAAGGGGCAAAAGCCTGCGCCTCCACGGCCGGCAGCAGGGTGGCCAAGACCTGTTGCTGTTCGGCGGTGAGCTGGACCGGCGGCGGTTGCGCCTCGTGCTGTGCCGCGAAAGGATCGCGCACCATCTGTTCGCTGGCCTGTTCGAGGATGCCCAGCTCCACCAGCCGGTTCAGCCTGGGGCCCGCGCCGGGATAGCGCGCCAGCAGCGCGGCGCGGGGAACCGTCTGATCCTTTTGTGTTTCCCTGGCCCAAGCCTCGCAAAACAAGGTCAGCGCCTTCTGTTCCGCCTTTTTCAAGGCCACGGGGATGGATGCCGCGACGCCATCGACCAGCGCATCGACCGCGCATCCCGGCCGGGCCGCGAGCAACGGCCGCAACACCGGACCCGGCAGCAGAACTGGCCGCATCCTGGCCTTGACCTGGCGATTGCCGCGGGAGGTGGGCGCCAGCGGCAGGGCGGTGCGCAGCACCTCGCCGATGGGATGGTGGTAGTAACCGGCGATCCAACGGTAGAACGGGATGAGACTGGGCGGGAAGAAGGGCGCCGCGGTCAGCGCCTCGGCAATCGGCTTGACCACAAAGCTCTGCGCATCGGCAGGCAGCGGGGCCGCCGGACCAAGGACATAGCCGACCACCAGGCGTCGGCCCAGCGGCACCCGCACGCAACAGCCCGCCGGGATCTCGCCTCCGGCCGATTCCGCGCTCCCGACAGGCTGGCTGTAGGTCAGGGTGCCGGCCAGCGGCGCATCGACCGCGACTTCATACAGCGCATCCACCGGGTCACCGCATCGGGCAACAGGGCGCGATCAATGCAAATCAGCGCAGATCGTGCGGAGATATTCCTTGAAAGGCTTGCCCAGGCTGTTGTGGGCCAGGGCGAAGTCGACGATTGCCCTGAGATAGCCCAGTTTGTCGCCGGCATCGTAGCGTTTGCCCTTGAATTCGTAGGCGTACATGCCGCGCTGGATGGAGAGCGCCAGGAGGGCGTCGGTCAACTGGATTTCGCCGCCGTGGCCGGGCGTGGTTTTTTCGAGGAGATCGAAAATTTCGGGCATCAGCAGATAGCGGCCGATGATGGCCATGTCGGACTGACAGGTGCCGGGCGCCGGTTTTTCCACCATGCGGTCGATCTTGAAGGTCCGCTCGTGCTCGGTCGCCGCCCCTTCGACAATGCCGTACTGATGGGTCTCATCCATGGGCACCCGCTGCACGGCCACGATCGATTCGCCCACCTGTTCGTACAACTGAATCATCTGCTTGCAGCAGGCCACCTTGCTCATCACCAGGTCGTCGCCCAGCAGCACCATGAACGGTTCGTCGCCGACAACGCTGCGCGCCATCCAGATCGCATGGCCCAGGCCGAGCGGCTCCTTCTGCCGCACCGAGATGATGTCGATCAGGTTGGAGATGTGGGTCAGCTCCTCCCGCATCTGCACCTTGTTGCGGTCGCGCAGGACGGTGTCCAACTGGAAATCGTAGTCGAAGTGGTTCTCGATGGCCGACTTGCCGGCGCTGGTGATCAGGATGATCTCCTCGATCCCCGAAGCCACCGCCTCCTCGACGATATACTGGATGGTGGGCCGGTCGACAATGGTGAGCATTTCCTTGGGGATGGCCTTGGTGGCCGGCAAAAACCGCGTCCCCAACCCTGCCACCGGAATAACGGCCTTTCTGATCGCCTTCATGTGTCCTCGTCTGCAATGAGATGATTTCGGATGTGTTGACCGCGAAATTCAAGTATAGGGGCCTGAACAGGCGGCAGAGTTATTGATTGTACCCCGAACGTTGCGGCATCCTCAAGACAATTTCCATCGTTTCATGCAGCTTTCTTATCCCCCCGAACTGCCGGTCAGCGAACAGCGCGAAGCCATTGTCGCCGCCATCCGCGCCCACCGGGTTCTGATTGTGGTCGGCGACACCGGCAGCGGCAAGACCACCCAGTTGCCCAAGATGTGCATCGAGGCAGGCAGGGGTACGGCCGGCATGATCGGCTGCACCCAGCCGCGCCGCATCGCCGCCCTGACCGTGGCCGACCGGGTGGCGGAAGAGGTGCGGGCGCCAGCGCTGGTCGGCGTCAAGATCCGTTTCCACGACCGCACCGACGAGGCGACCCGGATCAAGTTCATGACCGACGGGGTCTTGCTGGCCGAGATCCGCCAGGACCGGCAACTGCGGCAGTACGACACCCTGATTGTCGACGAGGCCCACGAACGCAGCCTCAATATCGACTTTTTGCTCGGCTATCTCAAAAACCTGCTGCCAAAGCGGCCCGACCTCCACCTGCTCATCAGCTCGGCCACCATCGATGTGGAACAGTTCAGCCGCCATTTCGACCAGGCCCCGGTCATCCCGGTCGCGGGCCGCACCTATCCGATCACCACCATCTACCGCGAGGCGGCCGACGAGGACGAACCCGATCTGTCCTACGTCGATCAGGCCATTGCCGCGGTCGAGGACTTGGTCCGCCAACCGCTCGGGGGCGATATTCTGGTGTTCATGCCCACGGCGCGCGATATTGCCGATACCCTCGACGGCTTGCAGCGCCTGGCCGACACCCATCTGCTCCTCCCCCTGTTCGGCCGCCTGCCCGCCGCCGACCAGCAGCGGATCTTCCAGCCGTCCACCCGGCGCAAGATCATTGTCGCCACCAACGTGGCCGAAACCTCGGTGACGGTCCCCGGCATCGGCTTCGTGGTCGATACCGGCCTGGCCAGGATCTCCCGCTACAATCCGCGCACCGGCACCACCAGCTTGAGGGTCGACCGCATCTCCCAGGCCAGTTGCGAGCAACGGCGCGGACGCTGCGGCCGGACCGGTCCCGGCGTCTGCATCCGTCTCTACAGCGAGGAGGACTTCGCCGGCCGCGACCTCTTCACCCTGCCGGAGATCCGGCGAGCCAACCTGGCCGGCGCCATCCTGCAGATGATCGATCTGCAACTGGGCAACCCGCTCCATTTTCCCTTCCTCAATCCGCCGCCCGCCGCCGCCATCCGCGACGGCTACCGGCTGCTCAGGGAACTGGGCGCCATTGCGGGCGAAAACCGCCTGACCGCCAACGGCCGCCTGATGGCCGGACTGCCGCTCGATCCCCGCATCTCCCGGATCATCATCGAATCCATGGCCCAGGGCGCCGTCCGCGAGATCACCATCCTGGCCGCGGCGCTGTCGATCCAGGATCCGCGCATCCGCCCGCCGGACAAGGAACACAAGGCCGATGCGGCCCACCGCCAGTTTCTCGACCAGCGCTCGGATTTTCTCACCCTGCTCAACATCTGGGACGGGTTTTTCGTGCCAGGCGGGGAACCGCCGTCAAAGTCGCGGCTTGCCCGCTTCTGCAAGGGCAACTTTCTCTCCTGGCAGCGGATGCGCGAGTGGATGGACATGCACGAGCAGATCAACCGGCTGCTCCAGGCCCACAAACGCTGCCGGATCAACCAGACCCCCGCCGGCTACGATGCCGTCCACATCGCCCTCGCCAGCGGTTTTTTGCGCAACATCTGTCTGAAAAAAGAAAAAAACACCTATCATGCCGCCGGCAACAAGGATGTGGTCCTCTTTCCCGGTTCCGGACTCCACAACCGGGGGCCGCAGTGGGCGGTGGCCGCCGAATTCGTCGAGACCGCCCAGATGTTTGCCCGCACCGTGGCCGCCATCCAGGTCGACTGGCTGGAACGGCTGGGCGGTCCGCTGTGCAAGCGCTCCTGGTCCGAGCCGCACTGGGAGAAGCGCAGCGGCAGGGTGCTCGCCCTGGAGCGGGTCAGCCTGTTCGGCCTGCCCATCGTGGCCGGCCGCAAGGTCGAATACGGCCGGATCAATGAGAAAACCATGCAGGAGGCCCGCGAGATCTTCATCCGCACGGCGCTGGTCGACAACCAACTGGGCGGCCGCTACCCCTTTCTGGAGCACAACATTGCCCTGGTCAACCGGTTCGCGGACCTGGAGGAACGGTTCCGCCGACGCGGCATCGTGGTCGATCCGGAGGTGCTGTTTCAATTCTACGATGCCCGCCTGGACAGGGTGTACGACCGTTTTACCCTGAACCGGCTGCTCCGGAGCACAAAAGACGATTCGTTTTTGCGCATGACCGAGGAGGATATCTGCCTGGCCGTGCCCGATGCCGAGGAACTGTACCGTTTCCCCGCCACGCTCCGGGCCGGCGCCTGCGAACTGG